>CAYWNG010000546.1:0-4743 GCA_964458685.1 uncultured Pirellulaceae bacterium | reverse complement strand
GCTCTAAGTTTGTTGCTTAGTTGAAAAGAGTTTTTCTAGCGTAAGGGTTGGAGTGTCATGAGAAGTCTCTACTCGGCGGTCGCCTTTTGTTTCTGTATGGTCGCATTCAATTCCAATCTTGCTGCACAAGAACGCTCGTCGCAGCAATCACCTCCACCGGCAAATCAAATAACGCCAGCGGTGCAAACGCAACCCATCGCTCGAAAAACAGGAGCGTGTGATTTTGACTCGTTCGTCAAAGTCGCCAATATAGTCCAGCATGAACGCGCACAACGCCTGTTGTCGGCTAAGCAGTTCGTCCAAAAGGCCTCTGAACCGGGAACCGTAGTGCTCGACGCTCGCTCGGAAGACTCATTCGAGCTCGTCCGCGTTAAGGGAAGCAAGAATCTACCCTACACGAATTTTGGCGAGGTAACTTTAGGTAAACTCATCCCTCATCGTGGGACGAAGATTTTGATCTATTGCCGCAATAACTTGGAAAACAAAGCGCTTGAGAGCTTGCAAAAGGCGCTTGAAAAATGGGAAGCTTACGATGACGAGGAGGTTGTCACTGCCTTGACTATCAAGCAGCCGATGGGCGGACTTAATATTCCAGTGGCTATTACGTTGCGCATTTATGGCTACGAAAACGTTTGGGAACTGGACGAAATCGTCGATCCGTGGAACACGCCCATTCCTTTTGAGTTCACAGAAAAGGGACAGAAAGCAGCCAAGCTTGCTGATCTAGAGCTTCCGCCTTTGAAGTCACAGAAGTAATTGAACTCATGCCGATCATCCATACTGCCGAGTTGACGCAAAGCTACGGGGCTCGCAAGGCTATCGAATCCGTCAGCTTAAGCGTTGAACGTGGTGAGATCCTTGGGTTTCTTGGACCCAATGGAGCCGGCAAGTCGACGACGATTCGCATCTTGCTGGGATTCTTGAAAGCTGCGTCGGGACGAGCCACCATCTTGGATCAAGATTGCTGGACGCAAAGCGCGTCGATTAAGCGAGATGTTGGTTATGTACCTGGAGACGTGCGGCTGTATCCATGGCTGACCGCCTCGCGAGCCATCAAGCTCGCCAGCAAAGTTCGCGGACAAGACCTCAGGAAAAACGGTTTAGAGCTGTGCGAGATCTTTGCGCTCGAGCCCAACTTGCCTGTGCGTAAAATGTCGCGAGGCAATCGGCAAAAGTTGTCGTTGCTTTTGGCGCTAGCGCATCGACCACGCGTGCTTGTACTGGATGAGCCGACTTCGGGACTCGATCCGATCATACAAGTTGCACTCTTGGATCAACTACGACAAATGTCGCGGCAGGGGCACACGGTTCTGTTCTCCAGCCACACGATTAGTGAAGTCGAAACTCTTTGCAGTCGCGTAGCCATGATTCGCCGAGGGAAGATTGTGGTGGATCAGACGATCGAGTCGCTACGTGCCAAAGCGCCGCGCGTCGTGCGTATGCAATTGAAAACAGTGAATGACTTTCGCTCAATAGCGTGGCCCAATTCACTTGTTCAGGTCAAGCAGGATGGCGTTCAGGTCGAAGCAACTTTGGTGGGATCGTCCATCGATTTTGCTAATTGGTTAGTCACTCAGCCTATCGTCGATTTTTCGATCATCCCACCATCATTGGACGCTCTGTTTCGGGATTATTATGAGCTCAACGGGGCAGGTGAACCAATTACCGGTTCATCGGATGAATCACAAGTTAGCGAAGGGGCAACTTGATGCTCGGGTTGCTCGGAAAGATATTCTACGAGACGCGCTGGCAGAGTCTATTGTTTGGACTTGGCTTGGCAATTGTGATGAGCCTACTGACGGCGCTACTGCCTAAGGTGATGGGCGATATCGACCAAATGTTTTCTAAGCTGCCCTTCATTAAGCCGCTGATCACAGCACTGCTGGGCGTCGATCCGGGCGATCAACTGACAGCTACGATGTCACAAGCGTTCTTGTGGGTTCACCCGACCGTCTTGACGCTGATTTGGGCTCACGAGTTGATGTTCTGCACGCGAACTCCGGCTGGAGAAATTGACCGAGGGACGATCGATTTTCTATTGAGCTTACCGATTTCACGCTGGCGAGTCTTCCTGGCTGAAACGATCGCTTGGTTAGCATCGGGTTTCGTAGTTATTGGGCTCGGCTTTGCGGGTCATCTTGTCACTTCTCAATTCACTCAAGCCGAGATGCGACCGCCATGGATGCTGACCTTTTACATCATGGTCAATCTCTTGGCTCTCTACTTGGCTGTGGGAAGCGTAGCATTCTTGGTATCAGCGATGAGCGATCGACGATATCGAGCTATTGGAGTTGTGTTTTGCTTGTTACTGGTTTCGTTCCTGCTGAATTTCATCGCTCAATTCTGGAATCCGCTCAGCGAGTCATCGTCGGCTGCCTCCATCGCCAACGCATCGCAAGATCATCCAATCATCAGTTGGTTGAGTGTGTTAAGCTACTATCGACCTGCGATCATTATTCGGTCAGGTCAATTTCCGTTGCTGGATGTTGGCATACTTGTGTGTGTTGCGACCATCTGTTGGACAGCGGCCGCAGCAATCTTCGCCCGTCGAAACATATGCACGGTCTAGTTCGCAGTGGCCTAGTTCACATAGATGGCGTAGTTCACAAGGGTGGCGTAGCGAGCAATCGTTTAACGGCAAGCCGAGGCGACTGTGTATTCTAGCTACTCGATTGAACGAACAGTCGCCTGCGGCTTGCCGTTAAACGCCGTTAAACGAAATGTTCTAGCTGGCGCGACTGACGCTGAAGAGGGCAAGACCCTTGAGCAGGCTTCTTGACTCTGACTCAGGCAACGAGTCGATTAGTGCTATTGCCTTTTGTGCAAAGCGGCGTGCGACGATCAATGTGGCATCGCCGGCATCAGAGGATCG
Source organism: uncultured Pirellulaceae bacterium (assembly GCA_964458685.1). Lineage (GTDB taxonomy): Bacteria > Planctomycetota > Planctomycetia > Pirellulales > Pirellulaceae > Aureliella. The sequence continues at coordinate 1,871 of CAYWNG010000546.1, read as the reverse complement.
AATCGTCTCAGTGGCCCAGCGTAGATCTTCACGGTCCTGCGATTGGAGCTTGCGAAGGAATCGCTGGCCTTCCGAAGTTGAAGCTGAGTTCAAATAGTGGAGCAATGGCAATGTCGGCTTCAACTGAGCTAAGTCGGTTCCCAAGGTCTTGCCCACGGATTCATCGCCCCAATAATCCAACCAATCGTCGAAAATCTGAAAGGCTAAGCCGAGGTACCGACCAAACTTTGCGAGGAGCCGTTGGTGAGCGAGAGAGCTGCCGCTTCGCCACGCTCCCAACTGACAGCTTACTGAGCACAGTGAAGCTGTCTTCTGATTCAAGATGCCGAAGTACTCGCGGCTGCTCAGATTCCAGTTCGAAGCCGAAAGTTGTTGACGCAATTCACCTTCGCAGAGATCCGTTGCCGCGCGAGCGATACGGCGAGCGGGATGAGTGCCTTTGCACGAAGCGGCTACCGCGTAGGCTCGCGTGAAAAGAAAATCACCCAGCAAGACTGCCGCATTGGTGCCCGATAAGCGATAGACTGTAGTTTGATGGCGTCTTGTATCAGCTTGGTCCATCACGTCGTCGTGTACCAAACTGGCCATGTGTACAAGCTCAACAGAGGCGGCGATCTTCGCGAGTTCTGCCTCTAGTTTTGCATCACGAGTGTAGCACTCGCAAGCTTGAGCACTCAGCCAGACCAGGATAGGTCGCAGGCGCTTCCCAGCAAGTGCACCAGCTTGGTTCGAAAGCCGTTGGACTTCACTGAATTGGCTGGTGATTGCTTGGGCTATCTGAAGCTCGGTTGCGACGAGTTGAGGGCCGACTAGAGTTTGAATGGTTCGTTTGAGGGCTTCGAGATCAACTGCGGCGGATTTTGCGCCAGCCGCAATTGTCTTCGCAGCAATCTTCGTTTCTGAAACTGCCGTTTCTGGGATGTTTCTAGCCGAGCGAACGGGCGAATCATACGGAACGGAGGCCATTGACGTTGTCGTTTCATTGCTTACTTGAAACGCTGTGGCACTTGGGTTGTTCATGTCCGTTCTCTCTGGGGTTTACTGAAGGATCTAGGATGGGCACCGCTGGTAGTCTCCACGCGTGCCGCCACTTTTACTTTCAAGCTGAACATTTCTAACGATCATTTCGCGATCGATAGCCTTGCACATGTCGTAAACGGTTAGTGCGGCGATCGAAGCTGCGACCATCGCCTCCATCTCGACGCCTGTGCGAGATGTCGACTGTGTAGTGACCGAGATCTTGAGCTCGGTTTCACTGGCCCATTCAAAACTAACTTCAACGGAATCCAATCCCAGACTGTGACAAAGCGGAATCAGTTCGTCAGTTCGCTTAGCAGCACCAATGGCGGCTAGTCGAGCGACTTGAAGCACTTCGCCTTTACTCAGTTGGTTGTTGCGGATGGCTTGAGCCGTACCGGGTTGCATGGAGCAGACCGAGCTAGCGGTCGCTCGTCGAACCGAAATCGGCTTGTCGCCCACATTGACCATGCTGGCTTGGCCTTGGGAATCCAAGTGCGTGAGCGGCGATTTTGAGGGCTGTTGGTCGTTCATGTTGGACGGTGCTGACGGTAAATTGGAGTACTGAAAAACGCCGCCCATGATCGCTGAACTGTCGAAAATCACCACCCCAAAAAGTCCAATCGGGTGTATGTCACTTCTTTCCAAGCCTGAGCTCTTTTACCATTAGCCCCGTCCTTAAACCGTTGTGGAGCGGTGGACTTAACAGAGCGTTCTGGGCCTTTAAAAACGGGCTTGGTAGGATGGTCTAGTCCTGCAGGGCCGGGTACGTAATTAGCCATAAAAACAAAGGGCCAACGGCCCTGGACCTAATCATGTTCCATCACCCAGCCCGATGGGCTGGGCTAGGTAAA
>CAYWNG010000545.1:0-4745 GCA_964458685.1 uncultured Pirellulaceae bacterium | reverse complement strand
CTTGCGATAGAGCGTGGCTCGGCTCACGCCTAACAATCGACAAGCTTCGTTGATGTTCTTGTCAGTGCGCGTAAGTGCTTCGCGGATCAATCGCTCTTCCCAATGATCGATTCGCAATGTGTCCAATCGCTCAACCCCCACATCTTGCAGCGATAGATCGCTCGGTTGAATGATGTTTCCAGCGGCCAAAACAACGGCGCTGTCGATTACGTTTCTCAACTGGCGAACGTTGCCTGGCCACTTATACTCGAGCATTCGCTGACGAGCCTTATCGGACAACTGCAAGGCGGGTCGACCATGTTGCGAGCGGAAGTGATCCAAGAAATGCTGGGTGAGTATCTCAATATCGCGGCCACGATCGCGCAGCGGAGGCACGACCAATTCAAAGACGCTCAAGCGATAGTACAAGTCTTCGCGAAAGCGTTTCTCGCGAACGTAATCTCGCAAGTCGCGATTGGTAGCGGCGATCACGCGAACATCAACGGTGATCTCTTTTGTATCTCCCACCGGCAAAAACGGATGGCCTTCTAAGATACGCAGGAGCTTGGCTTGTCCTTCAAGATTCAGCTCGCCGACTTCATCCAAGAATAGAGTACCGGTGTTCGCTTGTTGAAACAGACCAGCGTGATCCTTTTCGGCTCCGGTGAACGCGCCTCGCTTGTGGCCAAACAGTTGACTTTCCATCAAGTCTGATGGGATGGCTGCACAATTGACGCACAGAAGAGGTCGATCTTTGCGTGGGCTCAGTCGATGAATGGCTCGCGATACCAACTCCTTACCAACACCGCTCTCTCCGCGAACCAACGCGCAACCGCTGGCCTTGGCGACTCGCGAGATGCGATCTTTCAGTCTTCGCATTTCAGGCGATTGACCGATCAGTTCATGAAAGTCGCCGGTGCGTTGGACCAAGCGTTGGTGTTCGGCGGACAAGCTGGCTTGAGCTCGCGCGCTCTCGAGCGCGACGGCCAACATGTTGCCGGCTGAAACGGCGAAGTCGAAGTGAATCTGTTCGAACGTGCCTTCCTCGCGGTATAGGTGAATCGCTCCCATCACCGTCGATTCGCTCATCAGCGGAATGCAGATGGCGTCCGCGTAACTGCCTTCACGTCCAGGATCGGAGATCTTGTCTTTGATCCATATTCCTCGGCCTTCCTGGCACACTCGCTCGGTCAGCTTTTTGTGCAGCCGCAGTTTGTCCCCCAGTTCTTCGGGCAAGGTGAGCTGTGGCTTCAATTCTCCGCGTTCATCGACCCACAGAAAGCCAACGGCCGTCGCCTTGGTACGAATACGCAACATCTCTAGACCAGTTGTGGCGACTTCGTCAGGTGACGTGCAACGCATCAAGCAGATACTCAGTTGGTAGAGGTCCAACATATCCTGCGAACGTTGGTTGTTGACCAGTTGGCTAACTGAATGAATGCCACTGGCTTCCAAGGAGATGGGAGCATCCAAGACCAGCGTCTGTCCACTGGGCTCAGTATCTTCTTCATCGTCAGGAAGTTCGAAGAGTAGTTCGGTTGAGCCAACTTGAATTCGATCACCGTTGATCAAGTGAACCGATGCGATCTTCTTCTCATTGACCAGCGTACCATTGCGGCTGTCCGCATCGCTGGCGACCCACTGTCCTTCTTCGTAGCTGATAATGGCGTGAGTTCGGGAACTCAATGGGTCAGAAAGTAAGATCTGACACCCGCTGCCCCGTCCAATTCGAATTGGTTGCGAAGCATCGAGCTCATACTTTTTCTCTGATGCCGAACCGCGAATGACCGTCGCGAAAGCTTTCATCTTGTTAAGGGCGCGTTTCAGATAGGGGGATCGATAAGAATCCCCATAGAATAACCTGGAATACGTGCTTCTCCTAGCCTCTAATGGACTTAACCGGCGGACTGGGGCATACTGAAAACCACACCGTCCAGGCCGTTTCAGCCGGAGATTTCCGGCCCCCAAAGCCATGCGGGCTGTAATCCATGGGTGGATTCGCGGCTTAAGCTACGCTGGGTCAGAGTTTGTCCGTAGAATAGTTCCATACCAGTTCCATACACCCAGTAAGAGCGTTCGATTGTCAGAAAGTCCACAAAGAAGCGATCAAAGTCTCGACCCCGACGTGCACTTGATGCTGCGCGTTAAGGAGGACGATGCCGAAGCGTACCAAGCTTTGCTGGTCGCTTACCAACCGCGATTGCAGCGAGTCCTGCAATGCTCGGTGGGGTCGGTTTCTTTAGCTGAGGATCTTGTGCAGGACGTTTTTCTTCGCGTGTGGCGAGCTAGGAAGACCTACATGCCGACGGCCAAGTTTTCGACTTGGATCTTCCATATCGCCAGCAACGTTGCCAACAATGCGGTCCGCGATCGCAGCCGCAAGCGGGAGATTCAAGTTGGCGGCGACTCCAGTGCCAATAACTCGAATCCCGGCTTCCAACTCGATCAAATGGCCATGGCATCCACGGGCACGCTGCCTGTGCGAAAGCTGGACAAGGCTGAAAGGGCCGAGATGGTTCAGTTTGCCGTCGAAGCACTCAACGAACGACAGCGGACCGCGTTACTATTGAACAAGTTCGAAAATCTCAGCTACCAAGAGATCGCTGATACGATGGGGCTCACAGTTCAAGCCGTCAAGAGCTTGCTCAGTCGAGCTCGTGTCAACTTGAAAACACTTTTGCAGCCCTATTTGGACGATGGGCAAGCTCCGCAGAATGAAGGTCTCGAATGAGCACTGAAGCTGAACTATTCGATGATGAAACTCTGGTGGCTTATCTTGACGGTGAGCTTTCCGAGGAGCAAGCTGCGCGGGTGCGAGAGAGCATCGGGCGTGATCCGTTGCTCAAGCGTCGCGTGGAGGAGTTGCAAGCTAGTTGGAATCTTCTGGATCAACTGCCCACAGCCAATCCCAACCCGCAACTGGCGCAATCGACTATCGAGCTGATCACGCAGGGCATTGTAAAGTCTGAAAAGAATAACCTGCTAACTTGGCTCAAACGCAATCGATGGTTGGCAATCGCTGGGCTTTCGTTGGTAACCGTTGCCATCGGTTTTGGGCTGTCGAATCAAAGCCAGCGCAAATTCCAACAATCGGTTGTCGATGATCTGTTCGTGTTGGCTCACTTCCGCGAGCTGGACAATATCGATAGCGAAGCATGGTTGGAGAAACTGGAGTCGATCGTTGAACTTGAACGAGCCGGGCTACCGCTTTACAACGCGAGTTCCTTTCCGACTCTTCCTGAAAAACGCAAGGAACTGCAAGGTTGGATCGACAATCTTGATACGTCTCAGAAGCAGGTATTGCAGAGTGCCTATCGAACGTTTCACGCTTCTGACAAGGATCGTCAAGCCAGCCTACGATCGATGGCTCAACGGCTAAAGTCAGCAGATTCTGAGAAGACTTTTAATCTCATCAAAGCCTACTCAGCGCTGATGAATAAGATTGGAACGACAGAAGCGATTCAAATCAAAGGTGAAGAAGATCTCAATAAACGCGTCGCGGAACTCAAGATGATTGTTCGCCGCGAATTGGCGATCAGCTATCCTCTAAGCGACGAGGAGAAGTCTCATATTGTCGATTGGTGCGATCAGCTCAAAGCGGGCAATCTATTTTTTCTCAACGCCGAAGATCCCGATGGTGAAATCATCCGCTTGTTGGATATGGAATCGTCGGATTCGAACATTCAAGCTGAGGATGTCGAGCGTTTGGTGCAATGCGTCGAGCCGCGAGGTCAGGAGTTGTTGAAGAGTCTTGAGACAAGTCTACAGACAAAGATCCTCAAGTTGTGGATCGTCAATTCACTCCCCAACATTCAGCCGCGACCGCAGTATAGTTCGGCCGAGCTGTTTGATCGATTCAAGAAGCTACCTACGCAGGCTCAGAACGAACTGATCTATCTGCCTGGAACTGAAGTGATCAAGGCTCTTTCTCGCGATAGCTCGACTGAGAGCGACACAAGTGTAGACGGAAAGTAGATCCGATGCGTGCTGTGCGATTAACCGATCAGGGCTTAATACTGGATCACAACTATCCCAAGCCAACGGTGGGTGCGGGCGAGTCGCTGATTCGCGTCAAACTGGCCGGAATCTGCTCGACCGACTTGGAGCTGATCAAAGGGTACTTCAACTTCCGTGGCGTGCTTGGCCATGAGTTTGTTGGCGTGGTGGAGCAGTCCAGCGATCCGGCTTGGGTTGGACGACGCGTTGTTAGCACGATTAACTTTGCCGACCCTTCTTCAGCGGAATTTGCCGAGTATGGTTTGGAGCACCATCCGCGTCGAACCGTTCTAGGCATTTTCGCTCGCGATGGAGCGATGGCTGAGTATGTTGCCGTTCCGACCTACAATCTTCTTGCTGTACCCGACGAAGTCTCCGACGAGCAAGCCGTATTTACCGAACCGCTTGCCGCCGCGCTACGAATCGCAGAACAAATTCAGTTGCGCCCCAGTCAGTCAGTTGCAGTTATCGGACCGGGACGCTTGGGATTGTTAGTTGGGCAAGTCTTATCCATGCGCGGCGCGGAGGTAACGATGCTGGGACGTAGCGCTGGATCGATGGAGTTGGCTCAGCGCATTGGACTGGCCACAGGTTTGGTTAGCGAAGTAGCCAATAGCCTTTATGCGATAGCCGTCGATTGCACCGGATCAGCAGAAGGGCTGGAGCAGGCGATTCGGATTACCAAGCCACAAGGAACGTTGGTACTCAAGAGCACCTATGAAGGACTGGCTTCGATCAACTTGACCAAAGTTGTTGTCGACGAAATCCGC
>CAYWNG010000544.1:0-4750 GCA_964458685.1 uncultured Pirellulaceae bacterium | reverse complement strand
TGAGGCAGTGAGACTCGCTGCGAATACTCGGGCAGAGTCCTAAACGAAGGCGCTAGTCCGTAGATCCCAGTCGTCGAAGGTCGTAGTCCCAAGAGCAAACTGGTTCGCGATGGATTGCAGAGCGGCGCGTTGCAATGCGCGTTGGTAAAGGTTGTGCCGCGCCGAGCTAGTCGATCGAGCTCGGGAGTTTTTGCGAGAGGATGTCCACCCAGCGGACCACACCAGTCGTTTTGATCATCGATAGCGATGAAGAGGATGTTGGGTCGACTCGAATTCGTCGTTGGCTCAGAAGCCGCAGCTTGAGAGTTGATAGAAAGAACGCCAGATGACGCACAACAGCTCAATACGATCCATAGAAGTTTGAACGATGACGCAGCACAAGTAGCATAACAGTTCATGGTTGGACAGTAGTTCTAGGAGAGAGTCGTAGGTCGGGTTGTGAATCGAGATGTAGTTCAGCGGACCATTCAAGTCGTCGCTGAGACTGGCCAAGCGTAGACATCCGCTGGAACAGGACGAATCATTTGATCAATCAGGTCAATGTTGCGATCCACAGGAAGCAGTGACTGTAGTCGAGCTATTGCTTCGCGAGGTTCCAGCTTTTTCAGCATCTGTCCGAGTTCACAGACTAAAGCCTCAGCACGACGCGAGTCGTTCACAGTTCGCGAAATCAGTGGCCGAAGCTGATCGATAAGATAGCTGGACAAACTGCCTTGGTGAACGATTAAAATCTGACAGCCATCGATCTTCTTGTTCTTACCTCGCGCGGAGAATTCCAGTAAGTAGTCTTCGATTGCAAGTTGCCATTGGCGTTGTATCAAGTTGACATGTGTAGCTGTTGGTACAACGCCTTGCCGAATTAGGACGTCTTGAATCTCGGACTTGGTAAGTCCTCCGCACTGGACTCGACAAGCCATCTCGTTTTCGTGAGCCTCCTCAAAGAACTCACCGATACGATCGGGATTGATGGGAAGTGGCCGATGATGTTCAACTAATTCGATGACCTTTTGATACATTCGATCGAGCAGCGACAAATCGCTCGATAGCTTGCCGTCGAAATGGCATCCCGAAGCTTCTCCCGAAGGTCGGATAACGGAAACGGGAGGATTGCTCACACCGCCACGATCTCCGTTACCAAGATCAAAGCAGAACTCGGCAAACGGCTCGGTAAGATCCTTGGCCATCCGCACGGCTGCGATCAGCAGTTGATCCTTGGAGAGATAGACACACAGTTCTTCGTTGTCCGATTCCTCAATTCGAAAGTAGCCGATACGGTCGAACTCATGCAGTAACATCCATGTATCGATCTGTCGGCAGAGTTCATCGACTACGTGCCAGCGATGCTCGATCCGCTCAAGAAAGATGCTCATCGGTGGGATGATCGGACGAAGGTCAATCCGATTTTCAATCTCGTTGATGCGACTTTGAAACTCATCTAGCCTTGCGTTCAATCGCTTAGACGAACGTCTAGCCATGATCTGCATTGCAACCACAACAATGGCCAGCACAACTAGTACCAGTACCAGGAGTGTTGTCCAAAGGATGGGCATTTCGAGCGAGTTGGCTGTAAACATCAATGGGCTCGCAGAGAGTCACGTTTCGTATCGGTTATACTATCATGTTTAGCCACGCCCAACAAACTGATGTGTGTCAGCCCGCCCATAATCCTACAAGTCAAATCGCTGGTAATTCAAATCGCCTGCATTTCCATTCCTACCTAATCAATCCAAATCCATGATTCGCACAAGTCTAATACTGTCGGCCCTTCTTTTGACACCGATTTCGCTCACCTCCAAACATCTGACCGCGCAACAGCCCGATTCTGTCGACAAGGATTACTCAGCGGAGCTTCCACGAATCCCCGCGCTGACTCCAGAGCAATCGGCAAAGCAGTTTGAAGTGTTGGATGGTTTCGAAGTTCAGTTGGTAGCAGCCGAGCCGCTGGTGCAAGATCCCGTAGCCTTCGCATTTGATACCAAAGGTCAGCTTTGGGTCGTCGAGATGTGCGACTACAGCGAGCAAGATAAAGAACGGCTTGGCCGCGTAGCTGTGTTGCGCGATATCAATGGCGATGGAGTGATGGATACTCGCAAGACTTTTGCGGAGGGGCTCAGTTGGCCGACTGCATTATGGCCCTGGTTAGACGGAGTGATTGTTGCCGACGCTCCGAACGTTACTTTCCATCGTGATGCTGACGGAGACATGGTTGCCGACAAGACCGAGCCTTGGTTCGTTGGATTTGGCCGAACCAACGTGCAAGGACTGATCAACAGTTTTCGATGGGGCATCGACGGATGGATTCACGGTGTGACCAGTAGTTCTGGAGCTGACCTCCAAGCTCTTGACGGTACGAAGATCGCACTTGGTCGACGCGACTTCGCCATCGATCCGCTCACTCAGAATCTCCGCGCGGAAACTGGCGGTGGCCAGCATGGAATGTACTTCAATCGTTGGGGTGACAAGTTCGTCACCAGCAATTCCGATCATTTGCAACAGATCGTCGATATCGAATCTTGGCTAGCCTCACAAAACTCAGCCGTCAGCATGCCCTCAGCTCGAAAGAGTATCGCCGAAGATGGTCCACAAGCCGAAGTCTATCGCGTGAGCGACGTAGAGCCGTGGCGGATTGTCCGCACGCGACTGCGAATGAGTGGTGTAGCTCCAGGAATTGTAGAAGGCGGTGGTCGCGCCGCGGGTTACTTTACCGGAGCAACGGGGACTTGCATTATGGATGTAGAACGTGGCTTTGGGTTGCCTGGTGAGAGCCACGACACGGCCATCGTATGCGATGTGGGTAGCAATCTGGTGCACCGCAAACGACTGATCGATCAGGGGCTTTACTATAGCGGACAACGCATCGACGAGCGGACGGAACTGTTGCGATCGCGCGACATTTGGTTTCGACCCGTTCAGATTGGCGAAGGCCCCGACGGCGGACTTTATATCGCCGACATGTATCGCGAAGTCATCGAGCATCCGGCTAGTCTGCCTCCCATGATCAAGAAACACCTCGACCTAACCAGTGGTCGCGATAAAGGACGCATCTGGCGACTGGTTCGCAAGGATCAACCTCGGAAGCCGCTAACTGATTTCACCAAGCTGGACAATGCTCGCGTCATCGAACAGCTTTCTTCGGATGTCTCCAGCCAGCGGATATTGGCTAGTCAGGCTCTGATCGAACGATTTTCACTTGGAAAGATCGACGCAGCAGCGATTGCTTCGATCGAGAAATATGCAACGAGTGCGAATCGAGACGAAGGTAGGCTCCTCAGTCTCTATTTGCTCTCTCGCATGGGAAAACTATCGGCATCAATGCTCAAACAGAACCTTGGCGACAAGAATTCGCGCATCGTCGCACACGCGATTGAGTTGGCTGCTCAGAACGACGTAGCGAAGGAACTCTCGGCTCCATTTAAATCGTTGGCGACTTCTACCAAAGACAATCGCACGATGTTGGCGCTCGCCAAGTGTGCTTCGCAACTTGTGGACAACGATCGAAATGAACTCTTAGCGCTTCTACTTCCTAAAGATAGTGACCCACTCGTGCGCGCCGTAGTGGCAACTGCCGCCGGTAAAGAATCGTGGAAGCTGTTGCAGGCCGTGAAACCTGAACAATTGAACGACGAAATCTACGCTGAGTGGTTAGTGCTTTGGTTGCCGCAGTGGACGGAAGAGATCAAGCAAGATAAGCAACTCGCAAGCTTCGTAACCAGTTCGCTTCAACCCACTAGTTCGCGACAGTCCGCTTGGCTGAATGCACTGGCTCGGATCAACTCGCCCGCTCAAGTTGCGCAACTGATCAAGGTCGCCGAGGCTCAGGCCTCGATTGACTCGCTGTTGTCGGAAAAGCTCGATAGCGAGCCAACGGTAGAACTTGTACGCTGGTTACGTTTAGCTTCACCCGAGCTGCAATCGCGCTGGTCCGCAAAGTTGATCGACGCATCGGTGTCAGAGACCATTCAAGTGGCCTGTATCGATTCGCTCAGTTGGGCGAATCATCCAGACCTCACTTCGCGAGTGATTGAGAATTTCAAAACGATGACGCCCTCGCTTCAGCTTGTCGGACTTCGCGCTTTGGTTTCGCGTCAGGATCGACAGCCGCAGTTGTTGACTGCGCTCAAGGAGAAGCGGATCGCTCGCAGTCAGATTCCCGCAGACATTCGGCAGAGCTTGGTGACCCAGAAGGATAAGGAGCTCGCGCAGCAGTTCAAGGATTTGCTCAATCAAGTTTCCAGCGACCGAGCTTCCGTATTGGATAAGTATCGCCCCGCGGTTGAAGAGCTGACGAGCAGTACTCAAGGGAAGCCAGAAACCACAAAACGCGGGAAGGAGGTCTTCACAAAAGTCTGCGCACAATGTCACAAGCTTGGCGATGTTGGCAATGATGTTGGACCGCCTCTGAAACAACTGGGAGACAAGAGTCCAGCTCAATTGTTGGAATCGATTCTTGATCCCAGTCGTGAAGTCGATCCCAAGTACATGGGCTATACCTTCTTGCTCGACGATGGCGTGGTCATCACCGGCATCATCTTGCAGGAGAGTGGTCAGCAGATTGTTATCGCCGAAGCTGGCGGCAAGCAAACGACGCTCGAACGATCCAAGATCGACGAGATCAAGAGTTCGGGACTATCGTTGATGCCCAACGGACTTGAGGAGCAAGTTTCGCCAGAGCAGATGGCCGAGTTGATTCAGTTTTTGAAAGCGCCATAGTCGCCTTTCGCTCCGCGAAAGTAGCGGTTGCACTAGCCAA
>CAYWNG010000543.1:0-4765 GCA_964458685.1 uncultured Pirellulaceae bacterium | reverse complement strand
TACCCCGACAGCCTAGCTAACTCTTCAGCCTTGTCCGAGTCCTCTGATTCGCTTGCAGACGCTACGTTTGCAGCCGCTAACGTAGCACTCTTTCCAGCAACTCTAGGGAGCGAGGCGATGGCCACGGGTTGCGCGGCTTGGTCGAAGCGATACACGGTGACTTGATGCTTCGCGCTAAGCTGTTCGAGCAGCGGTGTTTTCGCGATCAGTTCGACAAGTTCTTCGCTTCGAGTCTTAGCCGACGGGACTCCAGATGGAGACGGCGTACCCGGCGAAGTCATACTCAGACTGGTATCGGCTAGCACAACGACTCGTGAATCGCGAACAATACGCTGCTCGGTGCGTTTATCAAGCTGGAAGAAATAGACCATCACACCTGCGAGTGCGGTGAGCCTTAGAATCAGCAGTGCGACTCCCGTGGGCCCGGCCAAATCGGTCCAGTCGCGCCGATACCACGTGACGACGTGAAAGAGCACAGCGATCGCGATAACGACCAGCAGCAACCAATGCCACGACTGGCTTAACTGCTCAACTCGCAACCATTGGTAAACAACGCGTGATTGTCCCAAAGGCAAAAGCGAGACCATGGAATTCAGCGATTCGATCTGCATCATCGAACGCCTCCTTCGCGCTGCGCGATTCCATGAGGACGTGTAGGCGTCTGCGTATGGTAACTTGCCGAGTAAGCCAAGATCTGCTCGCCCAATAGCAATGCCACCAACAGCGCCATAACCAAGTTGCTTTGCGAGGATTCTCGCGAACTCAGACCGGATGCAAAGGCTGTCGAATTCCGCACCTTCACATCCAGACCTTGAAACTGACGCTCCAGCTCTTGGTGACTAACGCGTTCCAAGTTGCCTTCTTCCGGCGCGACATTGTGAGCTTCGTTGTGAACGATAAAGCCGCCGTCGCTGGTTGTCATCCAGCTTTCAAACACGCCGCTTCTGAGTAGACCATCGACGATGGTTCGATCGTTACCAGCCTGCAAATTGCTCGTAAGATCCAACTTCGCGACGGAGCGACCTTCGGCAATTTCAACCTGGCGTTGCAACCGCACTCGTCGTTGTGTTCCAGTTGGTAGTAGGATGTCACCCTGCGGCAAGACCGACTTGTTGGTTACAACCATCAGCAAGTCATTGCCAGCCGCGGCTTCCGTTGGGGCTCGCTTAAAGCTGCCCAAGTAACCCAGCGAGCGCAGTGCCAAGACAACAAAGGTTGGATCTTGAGCCCACGTGCTCCAGTCGCCAGTCAATCCAGTTAGCAGCGCAACGCAACGCCCCGAACCAACCGCGCGATCGACAAAGATCGGCATCTTGTTCGGTCCCATGGCGATCGTTTGCAGGCCCGAGAGAGCCAACGAGGATTGTGTTGGAAGAATCTGCTTTCGAATGCGTAGCGCGAAAAAGGGACTCGTCGAGAGCTTTTGTAACGGAGCTAGAATTGGGTGATCACTGGCACTCACTTGCGGCTCCGTCGCTCCGATCTGCTCAGGCAACTCGTCGACTTCCGCTAGCTCGACTGGCAAAAGTCCTTTGCCTCCGCGATACAACTGTTCATTGGCAAAACTCAGGTTCGTATTCTGGCCACAGATGATCATGACACCGCCACCAGCTTCGGCAAACGCAGTTAGCTTGTCAGCCGCTTGCGGGTCCATGCGGGGAACGTCCAATAGAGCCACGACGTCAAAGCTGGCTAGTTCTTCTTCCGAGACATCGCGCAAGTACGACGCATCGACTTTTTCAAGCGTCATACCAGTCTGCAATCGCTCGCCGGGCTGAATCACCGATTCGAAGAAAAATGCGTTGGTTTGCTTCACATCTCCATCGACAAGCAAGACTCGTTGCGATTGTTGAATATCGATCGTACACCAGCGAGTGTTGTCAACGGCCAAAACATCGTCAGGAATCAGTACTTCGACGACATGACCTCCAGGCGAAGGAAAGACAACTTGGACTTGTCGCGATACTGTTTGACCAGGATCGATCGACTCAATCACTACCGGAGGCAGTTCGACGACGGTACCCGAGTACTCGCGATCAGCGGCAGGTGTGACTTGTCCCTCTGGATAAACAATCGTGCGAACCTTGGCTACGACATTCTTAGCTGGCTGAGCCGATGGGTTGCGGACCGAAAAACGCACCAAAAGCGGAACACCGGTCGCCCACACCTCCTGCTCGGGAACCAGCGAAGCAACGGTCAAGTTCTGACCTTCATTTTCCGCGCAGTCGATCAATTGGACGGGCACGTTGGATTGAGACATCTGTTGCAGGAGTGTCTTCAGCGACTCGGCTTCGGCAAACTGATTGCGACGGAGGTCGGTAAGCAGATAAACAATAGGGATTTCGCCGGTCTGTGCGGTTAAGCTGGGTTGGATCAGCTCGATCGCCTGTTCGGGCAAGAGTTGCATGGCGGTTGGTTGAGTCGAGTTGATGCGTTCAAGCAGCTTGCTGGCGTCCCCCGACACTGTCTGCGCGAGTAGATCGGCAGCGATGTCGATCGTGCTTGCGGCTAGCGCTGCCGAGTCAGCATTGGCGACATCTGCGTCGTCGGCTGAGCCAGCTTGACCATCCGCCGCGCCGCCTCCCGAACCGCTACCACCCATACTGGTCGAATCCTCCGAGTCTTGAATCTGTCGCATCGCCAGCGCCGCGCGGCTCCAACGCACCAAGGTAATCTGGTGATCGCCTGGCTGTGTAGCGATCTCTTGCGTGAGACCAGTCAACGCTCGAAGCGCGCGATCATAGGCAGTTTCGTTCTGCGATTGGCGACTACCCATCGAATAACTGTCGTCCAGCAAAATGTAGTGATGCGTCGTCTTTCCGCCTAACCAGCTAAGCCACTGAGCGTTACTGACCCATTTGGCCAACATCAGCACCAACAAGGCCATCACCAGCATGCGAGCCAGCAGAAGCAACCATTGCTTGAGCATCACCCAACGACGATTTCGTCGATAACTCTCCAGCAAGAATTCCATTGCCGCCCACTTTTGACGACGGTGGCGCAGCAGATTGATTAGGTGTACCAGGATCGGTACTCCTATCAACAAAAAGCCCCAAGTCAAAGGTGAGTAAAGGAATTGCATCGATCGCTTGTCTATTGAGTGTTTTTTGGTTCAGAGTAAATCAGTGTTGCGCATAACAACTGGGCGGGGCAGAGTAAGGAATCATCTGCGGACGGTATGCATCCGATGCCGCAGTAAGGTCGATAGCACAGCATCGGGTGCATCGCTTGTTCGCACTAGCAAGTAATCACATTGAGCCGCCGCGCAAGTACGTCGGACTCGATCCAAGAACTTTTCTAAAGCCTGCAAGTATCCGTCGCGAAGCGCGCGAGGATTGCAAGTCAGATGAGCGTCGGATTCAAGTCCTTCGAAACGCGTCGGATCGGTAAAGGGAAAATCGAGTTCGTCGTCATGCATCACATGGACAACCATCACATCGTGGCCCGCGCGGCGAAGCGTGCTAATTCCCTTAAGTGCGCTCTCTTCGACTCCCAGAAGATCGCTGATCAGAACCATCAAGCCTCGCTTGGGAAAAGTCTGCACAACGTCCTTGAAGACCGCATCTAAATCAGTCTTTTCGGTGGGCTTCGCATTCTCGAAGGTAGCCAAGACATCTAGCAAGTGGCTTTGGCTAGTGCGTAAAGGGACTCGCGAGCGGATCTTGCTATCGAAAAGCACGCTTCCGACTGCGTCTTGTTGCTTCAGAACAAGCACCGCTAAACAAGCGGCCAATGTGCAGGCGTATTCAAACTTACTGGACTTTTCGTCGGGGTAGTTCATGCTTTCCGAAGCATCGACCAGTAGAGAACAGCGGAGATTGGTGTCCTCTTCGTATTGCTTGATCACCAGACGATCCTGCCGAGCCCATACCTTCCAGTCGATATGTCGTACGTCATCGCCAGGCAAATAGCCGCGATGTTGTACGAATTCGACCGACTGACCAAAGTAAGGACTGCGATGGCTGCCGGACAGAAAACCTTCGACGATCTGACGAGCCTTCAGCTCCAATTGCTGAGCTCGCTTGACCGCCTCAGGAGGCAAAAATCTTTTGGAAGCGGGCATCGCGCGTCAGTTCATCCTCTGAGGTCGGCGTTTCGGCAATTAATTGATTCACAACGTCATCCGTAGTGACTCCATCGCTTTCAGCAGCAAAGGTAACCACCATGCGATGACGCAACACTGGCTTGGAAAGCTCCTGAATGTCCTCGACTGTGACGTGGCTTCTGCCATGCAAGAGAGCTCGTGCTTTTCCACCCAGCACCAGGAATTGAACCGCTCGCGGTCCAGCTCCCCAACCAACCTGTTGTTGAACGAATTCGGGAGTTCCCTCCGAACCAACGCGAGTTTGTCGCACGATGGCCAAAGCATAGCGAATAACGTGGTCGGCAATCGGAACGCTGCGCACCAAGTCTTGCAGTTCGAGAATCTCTTGGCCGCTCAGCACCGGAGCGATCGGTTCACCGGCTTTGGAAGTGGTTCGACGGACGACTTCCAGTTCTTCGTTGAACGAAGGATAGTCGACCAAGACCTTGAACATGAAACGGTCTTGTTGAGCTTCCGGAAGAGGGTAAGTTCCTTCTTGTTCGATGGGGTTTTGAGTCGCGAGAACGAAGAATGGATTGCCCAATTCATGTCGCACTCGACCCACGGTCACTTGTCGCTCTTGCATCGCTTCCAGCAATGCGGCTTGAGTCTTGGGCGGTGTTCGATTGATTTCGTCAGCCAAAATCACGTTGGCGAAGAGCGGGCCTTCCATGAAGCGGC
>CAYWNG010000542.1:0-4773 GCA_964458685.1 uncultured Pirellulaceae bacterium | reverse complement strand
TGCGGTGCAGTTCGTCAGCAGCTTGCCAAAGTCGTCGTGGGCCAAGAGCAAGTGGTGGAGCAAATGTTGATCGCTATGCTCGCTCGCGGACATTGCTTGCTGGAAGGAGTTCCGGGCTTAGCTAAAACATTGATGATCCGCAGCTTGGCCGAGACGATGCAGCTAACGTTTCAGCGCATTCAATTCACTCCTGACCTTATGCCCGCGGACATTACTGGCACCGATATCATCCAGGAATCGAAGCAAACCGGACATCGCGAGTTGATCTTCGAGCGTGGACCGATCTTCTCGCAAATCGTTCTGGCCGATGAAATCAACCGAACTCCGCCAAAGACTCAAGCGGCTTTGCTGGAGGCGATGCAAGAGCATGAAGTCACCGTGGGAGGCAAGACGTACAAGCTTGTCGAGCCGTTTTTTGTCTTAGCAACTCAAAATCCGATCGAGCAGGAAGGCACCTATCCGCTCCCCGAAGCGCAACGCGATCGATTCTTGTTTCAAGTCTCGGTCGATTATCCAACGCGAGACCAAGAAGCCGACATCATCGATCGAACGACGAACGATGTTCAGGCGAATTTGCAAGCTGTCGTCAGTGGCGAAGAGATCATTCAGTTTCAGAGTGTCGTTCGCCGCGTGCCGTTACCAGATCATGTGAAGCAATTTGTACTCGACTTGGTTCGATCGCTACGCCCGGCTGGCGAGAGTCCCTTTGAATGGGTTTCGTCGATGTTGGATTGGGGGCCTGGTCCGCGAGCGAGTCAGCAGTTGGTTCTTGGTTCCAAGGCTCGAGCCCTACTGCACGGTCGTTACCACGTTGTCATTGACGACATCATCGCACTGGCTGGTCCAGTCTTGCGGCACCGGCTGGTTCCGTCCTTTGCAGCTCAAAGCGAAGGACTTCGAGCTGACGATCTTATTCAACGAGCGCTGAAAGAGCTTAGCAAGTCTAAATAGCGGTCATGAATCAAGCTCCCTCTAGCGTACTCTCTGCTGAAGATCGCGATGCGTTAGCCAATCTACAATTCCTTGCTCGTGGAGTTGTTGAAGGGTTGCATGCTGGTCGACATCGCTCGCCTCACAAGGGTGCCAGCATACAATTCAAGGAGCATCGCGCGTATGTTCGCGGCGACGAGATTCGATCGATCGACTGGAAGCTCTTCGGCAAAACAGATCGACTGTACATACGCCAATATGAGGACGAAACCAGTCTGCGTTGCATGATTCTGCTCGACCAAAGCGGGTCGATGGCCTATCAAGGTAAGCTCGCTCCGCTTAGCAAACATCAGTTCGCAGTTCGACTTGCCGCTTGCCTAGCGACACTTCTAATTGGTCTGCAAGATTCTGTAGGTCTGGCAACATTCGATTCTAAGTTGAACGCCGTTTTGCCAACCCGCAGTACTCCAAAGCACCTTCACAGTGTTTTGCAGATGTTGGTCCAAAGCCGCCCAGCCGCGGAAACTTCGCTCGCAAGCGTGCTCGAGCAATCGGTGCCACAATTGAAACGTCGAGGTATCCTGGTACTGATCTCCGACTGCTTTGATTCGATAGACAAGCTACTTCCGGCCCTCTCGTACTATCGCCACACTGGAAGCGAAGTCGTCGTCATGCAGGTTTGGGATCGCGACGAGCTAGAGTTTCCATTCCGCAATCGGACTCAATTTCGATCTCTTGAGCAAGCATCTAATCAACGCATTGTTGATCCTATCGCCATCCGAAATGCATACCTCAAGCAGGTCGCTGCGTTTCAACAAGCGTTGTCCGTCGGATGCGGAAAGGCAAGGATTGACTTAATTCAGTGCGTGAGCGACCAGGACTACTCGACGCTCTTGAGTAGCTATCTTGCAAGTCGCGCAGGGCGTGGGAGCGTCAAGAGTGTTGATCCCACAGTCAGCGAGCGACGATCGTGAGCTTTCTCAATTTAGCCTTGTTGGGCGGTGCCGCAGCGTTTCTCGTGCCCTTAGTCATTCACTTATTGAATCGATCGCGTCATCAATCGATCGATTGGGGAGCCATGCATCTGCTAGAAGCTGCCATGCAAGTGAACTCAAAACGCTTCCAGTGGGAATCGGTGCTTCTATTGATGCTACGATGCCTGATCCCTATTCTCTTTGCGATTGGCTTGGCTAGGCCAGTACTTACCAGCCTAAGGTCTGCCAATGCGCAGGGTGAAGCGTCAGTCTTAGTTGTTGTCGACAATAGTCTCTCGATGTTGGTTAAGGACAAGCAACAACCTGAACAAAATCGATTTGATCGCGCAGTTAATGAAGTGCGCAAAATACTCGGTAGCCAGACTCGCGCGGACCTGAGCGTGCTGAGCAGCGGAGGCGGCGCGCCAAGGAACGAAATTGATGGCTCGACGTTTGATGCAGGTTTAGCGCTTCGTAGTCTCGCGAAGATCCAAGCTGGTGCCGGTCCTAGCGATCCAGTTGCAACGATAGAAGCTGCCGTTGCTCAGCTCAGTAAGATGTCACATCCCAACAAACAGCTCGTCGTCGCCAGTGACTTTCAAGCGAGCCAATGGGCGAGTCTCTCGATCACACAGAAGGAACGTGTCAAGGAACTGTTGCAGTCTGCTTCTCAGCCGGTGCAATTGACGCTGCTTCCTTTGGGGACAGCTTCTGCCGCTGATTCAATCGATAATCTCTCGGTCGAGTTATCCGCGGAAAGTTTGAAGGAGCAACTAGAACCCACTTTCGCGGATGAACCCGTTCTAATCGAAGCATCGGTTCGCAACTGGGGTTCAAAGCCAGTCAGCAATGTCGCCGTTTCCTTTCTGGTAGACGAACAAGCGGTGGCCAGCGAGCTTGTAAGCCTGCAACCCAATTCTCAACAGCAAGTACAGTTTGCATGCAGCTTCAAGACGGTTGGGCGTCACCTTTTCAGCGTGAAATTGGAGCGATCGGAAGGTGTCGCCGATCAACTGCCAAGCGATGATACGACGTCGGGAGTTATCAATGTACATACACCCATTCAGATTTTGGTAATTGATTCGACTTCCGCCAATCGGGATGATTCGGTAGGTCGCTTTTTGCAGTTGGCACTTTCACCAATGTCGAGTGACACAAGCTTCAAGGTACAGCTATCACAGCGCATGCCACCTGATGAAGAACTTAAGCGGTGCGATGTTCTGGTTCTGGTAGGTTCTCCATTCGATGATAACCAAGCGAAGAAGATCGCGTCTTTTGTAGAGCAGGGCGGGGGACTGCTATTGTTCGCGGCGGATGGCATGGACTTTGGTCGGATTCATCGAGTGTGGTTAGATCAAATCAAGTTGCTTCCAGGTAAGTTCCTTGACCGCAAGAGTGCTACTGCTGACCAACCCATGCGGATTAAGAAACAAAACTATCAAGACAGCGTCTTGTCGATCTTCAACTCGTCAGATCAAGGCGACTTGCTTTCTGTTCAGTTTCAGCAGTGGCAACCTTTGCAAGTTCAGGCGGACGTCTCGCGGCCGGATCCCTCGCGGCCGGATCCCTCGCGATCGAATTCGGCAGAGACGAACGCTGGCAACGAAGTAGGCTCCGAATCCGCGAGTGTTCTTGATTCAACGTCACTGCTACTTGAAGATGACACGCTTGTTTTGGCGAAGAAGAGCTTTGGGCAAGGCTGGGTCATTCAATGCGGAGTCAATCCTGATCCCAAGTGGTCGAACTTGGCGACGCGTCCAGTCTTCGTGCCATTGATGCAGCGATTGACTCTTGCTCTCTTGGGCGAAGGCTTGCAACCGCCCCAACAATTCATCACTGGTCAGATGCCGAGCTTCAACCTCAGTCTAATAGGGACGGAGTCAAAAAGTAACGTAACATCTCAGCCTGACACCGATCGTTCATGGGAGTGGATCGAACCGACCGGCTCTGTTTCGAAACTCACGCTTAGCGAAACACCTTCCAACACCTCAGGCAAGAACGAGGTTCAAAAATCAGTGAATCTGCCGATGATTCGTTGGCCGGGAGTCTATCGAGTGAAGAGTTCTGATGCCTCTTCTGCGGTGAATGGTCAAGTGTTGCTTGCCGCGGGAGTTCCCACAAGTGAATCGGACACCAAGCTGATGACCCCGGAGCAATTACAACAGTTAGCAACTAGCATTGGTGCAACCACGGTCGATTCGGCGGACAGCTTTCAAGTAATGCAACAGGTGCGACGTGACGGCAAAGAGATTTGGCGTCCATTGGTTATGGTCTTGTTAGTCTTCCTCTTTGGTGAGATCTTTCTGGCTCGAAGGGTCACACGCGGTGGATAAGACAATGCCAAGCTGCAAGACGAGAAATCAGTCTACGATAACTCCATTCTTTTGGTCGGCCAATAAAGACCATCGAATGGCTTGGGATCGGAGTCTGAAATGGTAACAGTCAAACTGCTAAGCGGTTGGAATCCATGGCTCTTTCTGGTAGGTGCGGCCTCACTTTCGATCTGTGCATTGTGGTTGTACAGACGCGAGCTTCGCAATCTAGGCTTAGGAATCACTGGGTGGGTTCTACCTACGCTGCGAGCCCTCGCGATCTTCTTGATTGTATTGACGCTCGCTGAACCAGCGATTGAAAGCCGTCATCGTGAAGGCGAACCGGGACATGTGCATGTTTTGATCGACGGATCGATGAGCATGTCGATCAGCGACTCGACGAGCGAAGCGAATAGCAGTTCGGTGCCCAGTCGATTTCAACGCGCTGTTGACAGCTTGGTCACGCCCGAGAGT
The DNA here is from genome assembly GCA_964458685.1 of uncultured Pirellulaceae bacterium. Taxonomy (GTDB): domain Bacteria; phylum Planctomycetota; class Planctomycetia; order Pirellulales; family Pirellulaceae; genus Aureliella. Next base: position 83 of record CAYWNG010000542.1, on the reverse strand, counting down.
GGATTGATCGATCAGCTCTCGGATCAATTCGACATAAGCATCTGGCGACTCGACTCAGAGGGTAATGCATTGCTTTGGAAATC
>CAYWNG010000541.1:2356-4785 GCA_964458685.1 uncultured Pirellulaceae bacterium | reverse complement strand
GGCACTTGTAACCGCATCAGATAGCGAAGCAGCAGAACTGGCCAACCATTTCAAACTCTACAAACCCAATCCGTCCAAGCCCGAAAACTTAACGCCTACCAACGAAAACGGCGTTACAGTAAAGAACAAATTGATTACCGAACTTCCTCTCGCGATTGGCGTGTTCCTTAAGGCTGACACTGGTATCACCGACGTCAAGCCTGTAGGTGTCAATCAAGGCGGAGGCGGTGGAGGTGGTATGGGTGGCGAAGGTATGGGCGGCCCAATGGTTGGCGGCCGTGGCAGCGGTGGAGGCGGTGGTGCCGGAGGCAATATAGGTGGTGGCAAGCTTGACGCCTTCGAAGATTTGACCGGCGAAGTTGGACAAGCCATTGTCTCGGCGTTTAATGGTCGTCGCAGCGCAGGTAAGTTCGGTACCCTTTTCAGCAACTTAAGCGAAGATGGTTCAAGCTCTTTCGGCTTTGGCAACGAGATGGATCTGGGAATGGGCGGATCTGGTGGTGACGTCGGTAGCGCTGAAGGCGGACTGGCTTCGGGTCTCGGTATGGGCGGTGGACCTGCGGCAGGCCCCGGTCGCGGAGGACGTGGCATGGGCGGCGGCGGTATGGCCGGTCCTGGTGGTCCAGCGATGGGTGGTCCTGGAATGGGCGGTGCTGGAATGGGCGGTGGAATGGGTGCTGCTCCACCTACCAAGACGCTGGCTGGTAAGAGCTTGACGAATGGACTGCTTTACATCGGCAAAGCGGACAACGTTAACGCATTGCTTAAGAGGGCTCAAGAAGCCGGTGTTGACGGTCTGATTCTTGTTGAAGTCGTTGCCTCAAGGCCTAATCGCAACAATCCAATCATCAACACCGATACTCGCTTCCGATTCTATCTTCCTAGCGGCCGAGTCGACGGTGCTAGTCAAAAAGCGATTACCAATACTCAAGTTGAATTGGGTAAGCAGGATAGTGAATTCATTCAAAAACAGGTCGATACAATGTTTTCAAAGATGGATTCGGTTCTCAATGTGGTCGACCTCCCTCAAATCCCAGCGCTTTCGGCGATGAAGCAGTTGCAGGCGAAGATTCACTCGGGTGCCGAGCCATTGCAGATCCTTGCCGAGGCTCGCATGTACCAAATCAAGGGTATCATTTCAACAGATCAACTTGAAACGGTCTATCAAGTCGTTCTTGAGGGCAATGACGGAATCGCACTTGCGAAAGGCACTGAAGAGGATCGTAAACTCGTACTGACGACCTACACAGAAAAACTGTAGAGCTTCACGAGCGTCAAGAGCTTCATAGAGACAAGAAAAGGCAGAGTTTCGACTCTGCCTTTTTTTGTTTACCGCGTTCGCTATCTGTATCGCGGTGGTTTATCGAGAGACTGGATTACTTGGATTTCTCGGACTTCGCCTTTTCGGACTTGTCCTTCCACTCGGGATCGCGCTGGAAGAACATCAGATGCTGCCAAGGCAGCTTGTCGTACTCTTCAACCAATTTTAGTCCGTTGGCGGTGTACTCTTTCAAAATCTGTTTCTTCGTCATCTTGTGTTCAGGACGAATTGGAACCGTGCGGTCTTCCGCGCGAAATTCAACCAAGGCGATTCGACCTTCTGGCTTCAGGCACTTGCGAATCTTTTTAAGCATCAAACTTGGGTGCGAGAATTCGTGGTAGACGTCAACCAAGAGCAAGAGGTCGATCGAATCATCAGGCATGCGCGGGTCCACGAGACCGCCTAAGACAACTTCGATATTGGTAACCTTTTGATCCTCGGCGCGTAACTCCAGCAAGTGAAGCATCTCGGGCTGAATGTCGACAGCAAAGACTTTGCCATTGGGTTTGACTCGTGCAGCCATCTCCAGCGTGTAGTATCCGTTGCCGCAGCCTAAATCACACACCACCATGCCGGGCTTGAGTCCTAAGTTTTCCAGCGTCTGCTTCGGATCTTCTTCTTGCTCGCGAGTCGATCGTGTGAGCCAAGCTGCGTGTGCATAGCCCATAGCGGGCGCGATTGTCCGCCCCATGTACTCAGGTTTGGCGGGAGGTATCGGTTCGCTGGAAGGCTCGGTTGCAGTTGGAAGTGGTTTGGCCGCTTTATCGGTAGACTGCGGTTCAGGCGATTCTAACTTCACCTGTTGGCCCAGAAGCTCAGAGGGCGCGTGCACCGCGAATAGAAGCACTAACATACAGGCCATTAGTGCTTGAAGCCCTCGATTCAAAATTGTTGATCGTAACGGCATTTTCTGAGAGGCCTCGAGTAAGTGTTGCTGGCCAGCGGGATGCTGAACTAAGCAACAGTTTAGCCTCAAAGCTTATGCCATTTCAACTTCCGTGGCCATCGACTGCAATTTTTGGATAGCTCGTTGCTCCAATTGTCGCACGCGTTCCTTCGAAATCCCTAGCTTGTTGGCCAGAGTTTGAAAGGTCTTGATGGTGCCGCG
>CAYWNG010000541.1:0-2346 GCA_964458685.1 uncultured Pirellulaceae bacterium | reverse complement strand
TTAGTGCATAGCGAGCCCTTACGATCAGTTGCTCGCGACGGTCCAATCGCTGAACCAACCGAGTCAAACCTTCACGTCGACTGCTCCACCATGTTTCGCTAACTGCTGATGTGCGATCCGGTTGAGCCGCTGTTTCAACGCGTTGGTCATTGTCCAGCATAACAACGGCTTGTTCTTGCTGAAGGTTGATCTGCGCGTTGTACAGTGCTCGGGAGATACTTCGGTAAGCGTAAGTGCTAAAGCGGAAGCCCTTGAGATAGTTGAACTTTTCAACGGCTTGCATCAGCGTTACGACGCCTTCGCTGTACAGTTCGTCAAACGAAAGTTGCGGCGAAACGTACTTCTTGACCAAAGAAATCACTAGACGCAGGTTTGAGTAGATCAGATAGTCGCGAATTGTCTTCACGCCTTGCTGATGCTTGACGATCTCGGCTTGCTTGGCCTTCGAATTCCGTCGAAGACAGGCCGCCTGCAGTTGATCAATGCGGTACTTGAGGAAGTTCATTCCTCGGAAGCAACGCTCTTCTTGCTCTCGTGACAAAACAGGCAGGTCGCCCATTCCGTGCGAGTAAAGCTCTTTGCCCTTTAAAGATACGCGTCGCAGACTTCCGATTTCAGTTAGCAGGAGCTCGACGTCCGATGCTAGGCTAGATGCCTGGCCTTCGAACTCGGTGCTCGCAATGTAGTCAACTCGCTGGGAACTAGTCTTACTGGCATTAATCGTGGTAACCATGGGGTGCCCCTAAACGATCAGAGTGTTCAAAACATTCAAAGTATTCAAAACGTTCAATTCGTTCACAAGCTTATCGGCGTTTCCGAGATGGTGCAACCCTCAAAACGTTCAAAACGTTCATTAATGCGAAAAAACGTTCAAAACGATCAAAAACGTTCCCCAAACCCCTCTGAAGAGCATATTCTTTAGGCCACTTGGTTCCTTAGTACAATACAAACGCTGGCAGGCCACCGTCCTCATCTGATCGTAAAATGAATACTCTCCTAAGTCCCAAACAAGTCGCTCAGGCGCTCCGAGTGAGCGAATCGTCCGTCAAGCGTTGGTGCGATAAGGGGTCCATAGCCACGACCTACACCGATGGCGGCCACCGAAGAATTAGGGTTGGCGATCTAGCTGACTTTGTACGAGCTAACCGATTGGTTATCCAAGACTATGTACCGATGGGACTTTCCCAGAGCGGTCCATCTGTCGGAACTCTAGACAACGCCCCACCGCTTTTGGTACAGGCAATCCTTGAAGGGAACGAGGACCAGTGCAGTCAGATCGTGATGGAACTTTATCTGGCCAAAGTCCCCATCTATCAAATCTGCGACCGAGTCATCGCTGAAGCGTTCACCCGAATTGGCGACAAGTGGGCCTGCGGACAAGCGGAAATTTACCAGGAGCGATTGGGCTGCAAAATCGCACAGCGCATCCTTCATCGATTACAAATGCTGCTCCCAGACCCTTCGGAAACTGCGCCCGTAGCGTTGGGATGTACAACAGAAGGCGACCCCTACTGCTTGGGATCGACGATGGTCGAACTGGTCCTTCGCGATGCTGGATGGCGAGCCATCTCCTTAGGCGAAGACTTGCCGATCAGCAGCATGGCGGCGGCCATCGAACGCCATAGGCCATCGATCGTTTGGTTGAGTTGCTCGTACCTGCAAGATGTCGAACGATTTGTTGAAGAATACAATAAGCTCTATGACACCTTCCACACTCGCGCTAAGTTCGCGTTGGGTGGTCAGGCACTCACGCCAGAAATCCAAGCTCGCGTGAAGTTCGACCTCATGGGCACCAAGATGCAGGACGTCTACGAGTTCGCTTCGCAAGCATCATCGTAGCTTTTGGAATTTCCAAGCTTGCGCGTTGTTCGAGTGAGAAGGCGAGTCTGGCGCAGATAGTAGCTGGTGGTTTACTACCCGCAACCAGACTCTTTTTAGGACGAGGACTGAACTGGCTGTCGTCGTCACTTCTGATTCAGGCTTCTATTGCTGAACGTTGACGACCTGGCCTTTATTTCGCGTTCCCAGACCGCGATGGACTTTCAAGTCCATGTTCTGAGCCATAAACGTCACGCTTCCATCGCCAATTCCCATCATCGCGCCACCAGTCCTACCAGCCCCTCCATTACAAGCACATGGGTTTGCCTAAGGAGGACTACGCGAACCATTGGAAATGAGATTCAACAGGTCGTAAATCGCTGTACGAATCCGCAGCCGAGTATTAACGCAACGCTAACATGGGCTTAACTCAATCCTAACGGAGTGGCCGCTGGGCTGATGATTGAGTCGTCCGCCTTAAACTAGCCGCAACGTGTTAGAGAGCGTCCCGCTTGGGAATACTAGCGG
>CAYWNG010000540.1:0-4805 GCA_964458685.1 uncultured Pirellulaceae bacterium | reverse complement strand
GCCTAACGGCTTGCGGCTAGTATTCCTAAGCGAGACGCTCTCTAACGCCTTTTGGCTAGTCCTAACGGAATACACTCGATCGCGATCGCTCGCAAAACGAAATTGAAAGAAGCCTGCAGGAACTAGGTTCCTACAGGCTTGCAGTTTGGCTTTCGTTTAAAAACAACTTAGACTTTTTCTGCTTTGGGGCATTCGAAACCAGCTCGATACTTGCGTCCCAACATCTTGTTGGCTTCTTCGTTGTTGGTGAAGACTTCCTTGGCTGGATCAAACTTGAGCAAGGCTCCAAGCGATAGCTTGTACTTGCCTAAGTCGACTCCGTTTTTCGCAAGGTGAGCGACGGTGCGATCGACGGTAGCCGAGTTGTCGTCCAGGCTACGAATTCCACCCAGCGACTTCTTGAGTTCGTCTGCGGTCACTAGAGTCTTTTCGCCGAGGTAGTACGAGATGTTGCCAAGATGGCTCAGACCTGCCGAGAGGTGGCCTTCGCGAACATCGGCGTTCAACAACTTGTGATCACCCTTCTCGCAGGCTGTCAAGAAATTGCCGAAGTGCGCCGTATTCAAACCGCCTTTAGCCTTGAACTCCTTGATGACGTTAAATTCTTTGTCATAGGCAACGCAATACTCATACGATCGCTGGACCACGTAACCCTTCGATCCGTAGAAGACGACGCCGACTTTGTTGCCGGTCTTCGAGTCAAACAGGCGGTTGAGTTCCTCGTCCGCCGAGTCATCGACGCCTAGACCGCGAGTCTCGAACACGATGCACTTGTCGCCGTAATCGAAGACTGTGACCAGCGTGTTGGCCGTGTCGCCTGCGTCAACGAAATTGGGATCGTTCTTTTCAGCCTGGTAGCCCAAACGTCCACCGTAGGAAAGAATGGCGCTAGGATGCGTATCGATACCCAATCCCCAGCGAGCCACATCCGTTTGGTGCGGGCCTTGATTGCCCGAGTCACCATTGCCGTACTGTCGTTGCCAGTGCCAGTCGTAGTGGAACTTGGGGCGAGTCAGCTTAGGAGTCGTGAACTCAGCCGGGCCGCTCCACAAGTCAAAGTCAACGCTCTCTGGGACTGGATAATCACCGATCGGTCCAATCGAAGCCCGTCGCTTGTAGCACAACCCGCGGGCGAACTTCACATCGCCAATGCCGCCGGACTGAATGAACTGCGCGGCTTCGATGCAAGCCGTGCTGCTTCGGCACTGAGTACCGACTTGGCACATGCGATTGTATTTGCGAGCGGCGGCAACCAGGGCGGTGCCTTCTTCGATGCTGTAGCAGACAGGCTTTTCGATATAGGCGTGTTTGCCAGCTTGCATGGCCCAGATGCCAGCTAGGGCGTGCCAGTGGTTAGGCGTTGCCACAGTGACGACATCGATTGATTTGTTTTCCAGAAGCTTGCGAATATCCGGAACGATCTCGGGCTTGGAACCTTGCTTATCTTCTATCGCGCTAGCTTTGCTGGCTGCTATACTTGCATCAACCTCGCAGATGTGAGTAATCGTAGCGTTTTCAGCCTTGATCATTTCTGCGATGTGATCGTTACCACGTCCACCGGTCCCGATGATTGCCGCGTTCATTTGCGAATTGACCATCGTACTAGCGCGACTGGTCTGCGTATGAACTCCGCCGATCAAAGCGGCGGCTGAGAGTGCGGAAGTGTTTCGAATAAAGATTCGGCGAGATGATTTCTTCATAGGAAGGAAGCTCGAAATGAAATGGTACTCAAGTTGGATTTCTCGGGCTCGCAAGTGAGATCTCAGCGAGCCCTAATGGTTGCGAATATAGCAGAACAAGCCTCTGTTGTCGCCTTGTTTCCCTTAGTTTTTCAAGAAGTTCGATGAACCGCAAGCAGCGAGCCGAGATCATTCTCGAGTATTTAGACCGGCATTATCCCGCCCCGCCAATTCCCCTCGATCACCACGACTCCTACTCGTTGCTGATTGCCGTTTTGCTGAGCGCACAATGCACCGACAAGATGGTCAACACGGTCACACCCAACCTTTGGAAGCTCGCCAAAACTCCCGCCGCGATGGCACGCATCGAAGAGCAGCAGATTCTGGAGGTCATCCGCAGGTTGGGGTTAGCGCCTCGAAAAGCCAAGGCAATTAAGCAACTTTCGCAGATACTTTGCGACAAGCACGATGGCAAAGTCCCAGCAAGTTTCGAAGCCTTGGAAGAGTTGCCAGGAGTCGGCCACAAGACCGCCAGCGTGGTCATGTGCCAAGCCTTTGGAGTTGCTGCTTTTCCCGTGGACACGCACATCCATCGATTGGCTCAACGCTGGGAGCTTACCAATGGAAAGAGTGTCGAGCAGACCGAACAGGATTTAAAGAAGCTGTTTCCAGAATCATCATGGAACAAGCTTCATCTTCAAATCATCTACTACGGCCGTGAACACTGCACAGCTCGCGGTTGCGACGGAACGGTCTGCCCGTTGTGCAAAGAGCTCTTTCCCAAACGCCGTAAACCGGTCGAGACGCGGAAGTAACTTGGGCTAAGACTGAATCGAGCTTTCACTTACCCAGCGCTTTACGCAGAATAGGTTCAAAGATCTCGGCCTGACGCATGAAGCCAAGATCGTTGGCGTGAGAAGCATCGGTAGCTCCCTCGGTATCGTCGCCGTACAAGTGATCGCCTTCGATGTAAAACAGATTGCGAACTCCTTCAGCAATCAACCCATCGAAGGCGGATCGCAAGGCGGCATGGTTGGCGGTGTGGAAGGCATGCTTCTCGGGAGTGATCCAGTCATTGGTAAACCTGCGATCTTCAACCAAAACAATCGGCGTCGCTGGCTTGCTCTCGCGAATCTGCTTGACCAGCGCGGCACACTTTTCGGTGACATCTTTAGGCTGCATGTTGGGCAAGCAGTCGATCACGTAAGCCGCCGCATCGACTTGAACCAAGTATTCGCCGACACTTTGATCCATACGTCCGTTGCCAGAAAAGCCAAGATTCACTACTGGCATATCCAGCTTTCGTCCAAGGATGGCGGTGTGGACCATTCCTGGCCGACTAGCGCAGGCACCATGAGTAATGCTGGTTCCATAAAATACAACTGGCTTTTCTCTGGGCGGCAGGCCTTCGAATTGACTTGCTTTGGCGACGCCGATTTTCAGAAACTCGACTCCGTTATAAAGAGGCAGGTACGCGGCTACTTCGCGCAGTCCTGGAGCCAGGCCCTTGATTACCTCGACCTTGACCTCTTGCGAATCGGGTTTGGAGACCTGCACCCACTTCCACTTACCGTCGGTATCTCGCGCATACAGGTCGATACCGCTGACTCCGGTCGCTGCCATGTGAGGCATGCCCAACTTGGCTTTCGTAAGTTTGTAATGTACGCTGATTGCCGTTGCGTCTGTCTTGAATCGTACCATCATTCCCGCGCTATCACGGCTCAGGTTCCACACTGGATTGGGTACAACTCCCTCGGCCGATTTGGGAAGCCGATCGAACCAACTCTTTCGCTCTTGGTCCGGCAAGATGCGGCCTTCAGCTCCAATCTCGGTGACGTCGAACCATACAAGTTCGGCGGCCGCAGCTTTACTTGCAGCCATCGCTGGATCAAGCTTCGAGACATCAACTTTCTCCTGCGCTCGACAGCAAGTAGCGACAAAGGTAATTGCAAAAGTGATGATAAACCATCGAGGTGTGACAGACATATTGGTTGGCTCTATTGAAAACGGAAGGTTGTTGCTATATCCTCTGCGCGGCAGCTTTTGACGAATTGTCTTCCCGCGAGTGCCGATGAGTGCGTTTCGAATGAGACGCCATTCTACTAATTACCCAAGCCCAATGTGGAGCAGCCCGAATGTCTCAAGATCCGTTTCAGTTTTCGCCACAGCCTCAAGGAGCTGGACCACAAGGCTTCGGCCCTCCACCCGGGAATCCCTATCCAGCGCCGGCTCCGGGCGGCGGTAGTTCGACGCTGAAAATCGTTCTGATTATCCTGGCCGTGATGTTGGTACTTGGAATGCTGATCTGCGGTGTTTTGGCAGCGCTGCTGATTCCTGCGGTAAACGCGGCTCGCGATGCAGCCAAGAGGATGCAAGACCAGAACGATCTCAAGCAGATCGCTCTAGCTATTCACAACTATGAATCCGTCTACAAGAAAATGCCTGCGCCAGTAGCGATCAATTCCAAGGGTGAAAAAGTCTGGTCGTGGTCGGTTAGCCTTTTGCCCTATTGCGAGTCAACGCAAATCTACAATCAGATTGACTTTATGAACATGCAACCGTGGGATGCACCAGGGAATAGCGCTCTTCAGGGGCCAGCTCCAGCCTACCTCCAGTCGATCCGAGCCAACCATCCTCCAGGATCTCGCGAAGCCAATGTCTTCATCATTTCAGCACCAACGAAGTTACCGCAAGGAAATCCGCTTTTCGTTGACGGTACCTACACAAAGTTTCCTGATATCATTGACGGTACCTCCAACACCATTTTTGCCATCATGTTGGTAAAGCACTCGGCACCTTGGGCCAGCCCTAAAACCCTGACCGCCGATGAAGCTTATCAGCTCATCCAAAACGAGGATAAGTACTTCCACGTAGCTATGTGCGATGGATCGGTGATCTCACTTCCAGTCACTATCGACAAGCCGACCTTTGATGCCATGGTCACTCGCGATGGCGGCGAAAGCGTCAACATTCCGTCCTATCCTTGATCCAGCATTTGGGGTTTAAGACCAAAGGCCTGTCCATTTACCTAGCCCCAGCCTACAAAGGCTGGGATCGCAATTCGCGAAAAAAAAGGGCCAATGGCCCGCCGGTTTGTGTGCAAACCAGTGGGGCGTTGGCCCTTGA
>CAYWNG010000539.1:0-4806 GCA_964458685.1 uncultured Pirellulaceae bacterium | reverse complement strand
TGTCACACATCATCAATTACGATATACCGCTGGACTGCGATGATTATGTGCATCGCGTTGGTCGAACGGGACGCATGGGCCGCGAAGGCATCGCCTTTACGTTTGTCAGCGCTGACGAAGGTCCGCAATTGACGGCCATTGAGCTCAACATCAACAAGCTTCTGCAACGCGATACTCTAGACGATGTCGATGCAGCACCTGCTTCCACGACAGGCGTTTCCGCTTCACGCCCGGCTTCTTCTACTGCCAAGTCGCAAGAGAATTCGCATGCTTTCTCGGTGAACGCTGATCAAGCCGAATCAGCCAATGGAAAACGCAAGCGACTTTTCCCGAAGCGAAAACTCTCCGAGCGGCTTGCACGACTTGGCCGAGCTGATCGATAACGGATTTGGAATGTTCATCGCGCTAGTAAGTTCACTGACTACCGCAGCAAACATCATGTGGCTTAATCAGAATGAAATAAGCCACACCAATCTTCTTGCATGCAATCATTGCTGATGCCTTGCCGAACGCCAGATTCTCTTGAACAATACTAAGTCATCCACGACGCCATCCACCAAGACGTGTGATGGATCGTAGTCACGATCTAATTGTTCGCCAGCAATTTGAGATTATCAACGAATGAAACTTGAAGCTTGGATCGATGTCGGCGGTACCTTTACGGATTGCTTAGTGAGACGAGACACCGGCGAGATACTGCGAATCAAAACGCTTAGCTCCAGCCGCGTGCCGGTGACTGCGCGGCCAATCGATGGGAACGCCAATGATTCCACCGAGCTTGCGGACTGTATTGAGCTAAGTGACGACTCTGATGATTTTTGGGTTGGGGCGACGTTTTGTGGATTGGATGGGGCTGGCAATCAAGTTTTCGCTGCACCCGTGATCGAGTTCCAACGCGGTGGTCGCATGCGACTGGCACAACCCGTTGAGCTGACTCAGGCTGAAAAGTACGAGATCGTTCCCAATTGCGAAGCACCAGTTCTGGCTGTTCGCAGGCTGTTGCAAGTACCCCTGAGTCAATCTATTCCGCCCATCACTGTTCGCCTTGGTACTACGCGAGGAACCAACGCTCTGCTGACTCGCAACGGAGCCAAGCTCGCTCTGCTAATTACAAGTCCCTTCGAACAACTGTTGGAGATTGGCGATCAGACTCGCCCTGACCTGTTCGCGCTGGATATCAAGAAAGCTCCAACGCTGGCTTCGATGGTGTTGCCGATCGAAGAGCGGATCGTCAGCGATGGTTCTGTACTTGTGCCAATCAATTTGCAACAAGCTCGAGTTCAACTTCAGCTTGCTCGCGAGGCGGGCTGCAATTCGATTGCCATCAGTTTGATGCACAGCTTCAAGAATCCAGCGCATGAACTCCGGCTTGCGGAACTGGCTGCGGAGGTTGGCATCGAGCATGTCAGCGTTTCTCATCAACTGGCTTCGGTCGTGGAGTTTGTTGCCAGAACTCAAACGACCGTCGTCGACGCATACTTGAGTCCCATTGTGCGCGAGTACTTTAGTCGACTGTGCGATCAGTTTGGCGGCGACGACCGCGCTGAGCTCTTGGTGATGACAAGTGCTGGTGGCTTGGTCGATTGGCGCGAGTACTCAGGCAAGGACTGTATCTTGTCGGGACCGGCTGGAGGCGTCGTTGCGTTGTCGCATCTTCAATCTGAAACCAATCGACCTGTCATTGGTTTAGACATGGGAGGGACAAGCACGGACGTTTGTCGCGCGGGGCAGCAAGCAGTGTTGCAATATGAGTCGACGAAAGCTGGAGTGCGAATTCTCACGCCGACACTTCCGATCGAGACGGTTGCCGCTGGTGGAGGATCGATCTGTTGGTTCGACGGCGTTTCGCTCCGCGTTGGGCCGCAAAGCGCCGGAGCCTTTCCAGGTCCGGCCTGTTATGGACGAGGCGGACCGCTGACCATTACCGACTTGAACGTCGTATCCGGCCGAATCCCTGCTAGCCAATTCCCGTTTTCGATTGACGTTGATGCGAGCTGGCAAAGGATTGATCAGTTGCTGAAAACGATCGAAGGATCGCTCGGCCGTTGGACTCGACAGCAGTTAATCGAAGGCTTGAGAAAGCTGGCCAACGAGCAAATGGCTGATGCCGTGCGCAGCGTCTCTATTCAACAGGGCGTTGATCCGCGCGAGCATGTGTTGGTTGGCTTTGGTGGAGCCGCAGGGCAACACATCTGCGAGATTGCCGAAGCACTTGGTATCGTCCAGATCATTGATCATGAGGATGCTGGTCTGTTGTCGGCTGTCGGTATGGGACTTGCCCGTCGAAGATTCGATCAGGTAGTGCCCATCTACAAATCGATTGAAGAGCTGGACTTCTACCAAACTATCGCAGAGGGGAAGCGAGTTGCAGAGAACCTATCGATTAGAATCTCGCGAAGTGAAGGCACATCCGATAAAGCGGTTCATCTTGAGTGGTCCAATGATTCGCCAGCGAACTTTGCCAAGTCCCCTGCTCTTCCCACTTGTGACCTTAATCTAGAATTACGATACCAAGGCACTGACTCCACACTAACGATCTTGCTAAGTGACGTAATCACGGCGGCAACCAATGAAGACAATGTTTGGGCTAAGCGGATTGAAGAACAGTTTTCGCAGCTTCACCTGAAACGGTATGGCTACGTTCGTCCGAATCGAAAGCTTGAGGTTGTAGCCTTGAGAGTCAGCGTGAGTTCCGCAGACTCGCGTCAGTTAGGCGGCTTAGCTTCGACCACGTCAGCGGAAGTGGAAGGGCGATCCACTCGCGAGCCGCAACTCAAATCATCGGACAACGTAGAATCGCCGTACCCCTGCTTTACTAGGAATTCGTTAAAGAAAGGGCAAGTGATTGAAGGCCCGGCTATCATCTTGAATTCAGGTTCAACATTATGCATCGAGCGAGGTTGGAAGCTCTGCGTCGATCAAACGAACATCCTTGTTTTAATCCGTGCCACCAATGAACTCGATGTCTTGAGTGGGGGCAAAGAACAAGGCTCGAGGGATACACAAGCTTTTGATCCCGTGCTTCGTGATTGTTTCGCTCAGCGACTATCGGCGATCGCTACACAGATGGGCCATGTCTTGCAGCAGACTGCGGTCAGCGTCAACATCAAGCAACGGAGAGACTTTAGCTGTGCAGTGTTTGATGGCGTGGGACAACTTTTGGCGAACGCTCCGCATGTGCCAGTGCACTTGGGAGCGATGGGGGTTACCGTTCGTGCAATTCTCGAGCGATTCCCGCAAATGCAACCCGGTGACGCCTTTCTTTGCAACGATCCTTACAGCGGTGGTTCGCATCTACCTGATTTGACTTTGGTTCAACCCGTTTTCGCTGAGGACAATGTAACTCAGCCAGCTTTCTTCGTTGCCAACCGCGCGCATCATGCGGACATTGGTGGGATTGCCCCTGGATCGATGTCGATTCAAGCGACGCGACTGGAGCAAGAGGGCGTGGTGATCTCGCCGTTTCAGATCACTCAAGCGGGACAGTCTCGATTGGATCAACTGAAGTCAGTTGTCGACGCTTGCCCTTTTCCACCGCGGAATTGGGCAGAGAACCTGGCTGACCTTTACGCGCAGCAAGCCGCTTGTGAACGAGGCAGTCAGTTGTTAGCCGAGTATGCGCAGGCGATTGGTTGGCCGACGATGGTTCAATATTCAGATCATTTGTTGGATGCAGGTCAGGCGAGGATCGAGCGTTTTATCGAAAACGAGCTTACTGATCGCTGCGGCGTTGCAGTCGTCGATTCGTTGCAGTTTTCGGACTCGCTCGAAGATGGAACGCCAATTTGTGTTCGCATCAGCATCATTGAAAAGAAGAGGTTGAGCATCGATTTTAGCGGCACAGGACCTACCAGCGCGACTAATCTTAATGCGAATCCATCGATCGTCACGGCAGCAGTTCTCTACGTCTTGCGATGCATTGTGGAAGACGACTTACCGCTCAATGAAGGCGTGCTTCGAGCCGTACAATTGAATATTCCTCACTCTGTTCTCAATCCGCAGCCCGCAAAGGTACCCGGATTGAGTCCGGCGGTTGCGGCAGGGAATGTGGAAACATCGCAGCGAGTTGTTGATGTGTTGTTGGGAGCACTGGGGATTGCGGCAGCCTCTCAGGGGACGATGAACAACTTGTTGTTTGGCAACTCTAGTTTTGGCTTTTACGAAACCATCTGTGGCGGATCGGGAGCTACGGCTCGAGCCGCGGGAGCGAGTGCAGTTCACACGCACATGACCAACACTCGTTTGACCGATCCAGAAGTTCTAGAGATTCGCTATCCTGTTCGGTTGGTTCAGTTCAAGATCCGATCGGGAAGCGGCGGTGCAGGCAAACATGCTGGCGGTGACGGAGTAATCAGGTCATTCCAGTTTCTCCAACCGGTGACACTTTCATTGCTAACCAGTCGGAGAGTTTCAACGCCCTTTGGACTAGCTGGCGGATCAGCGGCAAAAGCAGGCGAGAATTGGCTTGAAATCGCCGGGGAGAAGCCCAGGTTGTTGCCAAGCAGTTGTCAAGTTGACGTCCCGGCGAACAGTGTTTTGACGCTATTCACTCCCGGCGGCGGGGGCTTTGGAAAGCCGTAGCATTGTTTTGGTCGAAAAGCTGAGAGAGATCATTCAGACGTTTTGGTTGGCGACAATCTCTGAGACGCTTGGCTCAGACCAGCTCAACCATTGGCTTAAAGCGATCGGGAGTTACGTAATGGCGGTAAACAAGAATATCGATGATCAGCAGTACCTGCAGACTCTTGAAAGTGTCTTTCCGACCAAGTTCGAGCCAGGTTCGCTTGCCGACCGTCTGTTGACTCG
>CAYWNG010000538.1:0-4811 GCA_964458685.1 uncultured Pirellulaceae bacterium | reverse complement strand
TGTCGATCGAAGCGATGATGCAAGATCGCAAAGCGTTGCAAGCTGGCACGAGTCACTTCCTCGGCCAAAACTTTTCTAAGGCTCAAGAGATCCGCTTCCAAGACAAAGATGGACAACTGGCCTACGCTTGGACAACTTCATGGGGAGTTAGTACGCGATTGATTGGCGCGCTGATCATGACGCATGCTGACGACGATGGATTGGTTTTGCCGCCTCGATTGGCTCCTGCTCACGCGGTCATTCTGCCAATCTATCGCGATGAAGAGTCGCGAGTTCAAGTGCTTGAGTACTGCAACCGTTTGAAAGCCGATCTAGGTAAGGTGGCTTATGCAGGTCGAGCGGTCGAGGTGCAGATTGACGATCGCGATTTACGAGGCGGCGAGAAGAAGTGGTATCACGTCAAGCGCGGTGTTCCGCTGCGAATTGAAGTCGGCCCCAAAGACATCGCCAAAGATGCTGTCTTTGTTGCCCGCCGCGATACGGGAGAGTCGACCAGTGTGGGTCGCGCCGATCTTGTCGCCAACATCACTACCATGTTGGACAACATCCAAAACAACCTTTTTGAACGCGCTAAGAAATTGCAAGCCGACAATACGGTTACGATCACCAATGAAAAGGATTTCCGCGCGTACTTCACGCCCAAGAACGCGGATGAACCGGAAATTCATGGAGGATTTGCATTGTGCCACTTCGCTAGTGAAGAGTTGGTTCAACCGCTGCTGGATGAATTGAAGGTTACCATTCGTTGCATGCCTCTGGAAAACAACGGTCCAGGAACCTGCTTCCTGACCGGACAACCAGCCGAACGAATGGCAGTGTTTGCCAAAGCGTATTAACGGCCATCCATAGCTTATCATTCATGGCCAACATTCGACCCACCCCACCTGCCCTGTTGTTGGCGGCTGTGTTTAGCAGTCGCCCTGAGACAATCGTTTGGGCTCGCCAACAGATTCAGTCTTCGTGGGGTGAAGTCGCTTTGGAAAGCTCGCCATTCGAACACGCAGAAACCGAATACTACGCGGAAGAAATGGGACAGCCAATCGTCAAGCAGTTCTTCGTTGTGGAGAAGCTGTTCGATCCTGCATGTTTAGCTGATTGCAAAGTGCAGTCGAACGCCTGGGAGTCTGAGCTTTCTCAAAACGCTCAGTTTGATGTGCCTCGACCCGTGAACATCGACCCAGGTTACTTGATGCTCGGTAAGCTTGTCCTGGCTTCTACGAAAGATCGAGCTCATCGAATCTACCTTCGCGATGGGATTTATGCTGAAGAGTGTCTATATTACGTCGGCGGCTGGCAATCGCGACCTTGGACCTATCCGGACTACCAACGAGCTGACTATCAAGAGTTCTTTTCGAAGGTTCGCGAGCTTCTCAAGTCGACGATCGCAAAGAACCAAGCTCAACCTCCCGTCTAAGTGACGAGCACACTAACTAACTTTTATTCCGACTAGCACAACTCAAAAAAGCCTACAAGCAGTGACGGAGAATTTGAACTTTGGAAATCAGCACTCTTGTACTGCTTCTTGTCGTCGCAATTGTCCCAAGCATGTTTGTCTCTTGGTTGGCAGTGGGCTGGGTTCGTCGCGCGGCCGAACGACTGGGGCTGATGGACAAGCCCGGACATCGTAAGGTCCACACTGTTCCAATTCCGCTGGGTGGTGGCTTAGGCATCTGGGCTGGAGTTGTTGCGACTTTCGCCGCAGGCACACTCGCCGTATTTCTGCTAACACAAAGCGAGACGCTGGCCAGCTACTTACCGCAATCGATCACTCAGCACCTCAGCGGCATGACCTCCAAGATCATGGAGATCTGGGTCATCATCGGCTGCGGAACTGTGCTTGTCTTCTTGGGGCTAGCCGATGACCGCAAGGGGATTCCTTGGTGGTTTCGCTTGATGGTCGAGTTTGGCGTGGCCAGCTTTTGCGTTTACTTTCAAGGCTTACAACTGACTGCCTTCATTGACCTGCCTTGGTTGACAGGTGCGCTTAGCGTTATTTGGATCGTTGCCTTGATCAACTCTTTCAACATGCTGGACAACATGGATGGATTGAGCAGTGGCGTGGCAGCGATCACAACAACTATGTTGGCCATCATGCTACTGACCAGTCCCAATCAAGCCAATCAGCCGCAATTGTTTGTCGCGGTCATGATGCTTATCTTGGTTGGTGCATTACTTGGATTCCTCTTTCACAATTGGCCTCCCGCAAAGATCTTCATGGGAGACGCGGGCAGTTACTTCATCGGATTTTGGATTGCGGTGGGAACGCTGTTGGCAACGTACTCCGGCTATCAAGGCGGTCAGCCTCATGCGGTCATCGCACCTTTGGTCATTCTGGCGATTCCACTCTACGACATGACGAGCGTGATTGTGATTCGGCTGAGCGAAGGTCGTAGTCCTTTCGAAGGCGACAAACGCCACTTTTCGCACCGCTTGGTCGATCTTGGAATGACTAAAAAGCAAGCCGTTCTAACGATCTATCTGGCAACGGCAGCCTGTTCAGTCGGAGCATTATTGCTGCCGCGAGTCGATTTGGTGGGCGCTGGAATTATTCTCGTAAGTACACTGTTGATTCTCGGCCTGATTCGTGTGCTCGAATCGGTGGGACGAGTCGACGAAAAGCCTTCGGACAAGTAACACTTCTCTCGATATTGAGTCTACCAGCGAACATGACCAGCCGACGCCCCAAGAAAGCCTCTGCTTCGCGCGACCATTCTGACGAGAGCGGTAGTCGTAGTCTTCTAGCACATTTAGGAAGAACGGCTTGCCAAGCACTTCTGGGCGTTATCATCGCTTGGGCCATGTTACAGCCGCTGGATTCAACCAGCGTCTTTGATGGATCAGCCTTACCACAGAACATGGCTTGGATTCTTCTGGCGATTCTAGTTTCCTTAGATCAACTTGCCTCGAAGCGACGCTTTGCTCTCTCCAAAATCGAGCTTAGCGTGCTGCTGGTTGTGGCGGTATGGATGATTGTGGTAACACTGCAAGCAGGAAGTAGTTTTAATCCTCGCACTGGTTGGCATGGATGCTGGCACATGTTATCGGCTATAGCCCTGTACTATGCGATTCGATCACTAATCTTAAGCGCGAGAGAACGCAGCGCGGCTATCGGCTTGGTGTTAGCTGGCGCGTTGACGCTTTCGGGAGTTGGCGTGTATCAGGTCACCTCGGCTTTTCCTGAGATGCGAGCCGAGTATCAACGAGATCCAGATGCAACGATCGCTAAACTGCAGCTCGATGCTCCTGCCGGTTCACCCGCTCGAAAGCGATTGGAAGATCGGCTCAACAGTCCTGAACCCTACGCAACATTTTCGTTAGCAAATTCACTAGCGGCGCTGCTCAGCGGAGCCTTGGTGATATCGATCGGATCGTTGGGTTTCGCGGCGTTGCAGTCGGCGTCACCGAACTTTGCAGCACTCTCTCCCGTTAATCCCAGTTCAAATTCATCCACATCCAATTCTCGCTCGCATCGATTTCAACGCGGTCGCTGGAGCATGATCGCCTTGACTGCGGTCTGCCTGCTACTGGGCATCGTTTGGTTCTTAACGCGCAGTCGAGTTGCCTACTTAGCGGTACCGACGGCGATCGGGGCTCTGATTCTGGGCACGCTCTGGCAGTACGGAAAGCCTTGGCAATTATTAACGAACTCAAAAGCCATTCGCTGGATCAAACTTAGCGCAGTCAGCATTCTCGTGATCGGTGTCGTTGGCGCAGGTTGGATGTGGAAGCGAGATCCTTTGGTCTTCACGGAAGCTACCAAGAGCTTGGCGTTCCGCATGGACTACTGGAAAGCAACGACTGCGATGATTGCCGATTCCCCGCTGTTCGGCGTTGGACTGGGGAACTTTCAAGCGATCTATCCGCAGTACATGTTACCCAAGGCCAGCGAGACGATTGCCGATCCGCATAATTGGATACTTGATATCGCCAGCACCTGTTCGCTTCCGATCGCGATCGTGATCGTTGTATGCCTTGTGATCCGACTGCTGCACAGGCCATCTAGCGATTACAGCCAACCAATTGAAAGCGGCTCTAGTCGATCTCCGATGGTGATCGGCGCAGTTGTGGGTGGATTGCTGGGATGGATGGGCATGTATCTCTTCGGATATGAGTCTGGGATGCTTGTGGCTCTGTTTGTAGCGATGAGCGTCGCAGGAATGCTCGTTTGGATGTCGTCGGAAGTGTTGAACGACTTTCTTACGTCTTCAACCGTCTTAGCGCAATCAGCAACACTAGGCATTCTGCTTTGCCTACTGGTCAGCGGTTCGTGGCAAGCTGGCGGACTGTTGGTTCCGATCTTGATTGGCATCGCGACATCACGATCCTATTCGCGATTACAAACAAGCGAAGATAGCAGTCAGTCCGCAGTCGAACCAAGTGACTTGGCTAGTTCATTCAGACTCAATGCGGCAGCTCTGATTGCATCGCTGTTGATCATGGTTGGATTCGCATGGCAAAGTTGGATGCCCGTTCTACAAAGTACCGCGATCACCAATCAGAGTTTTTCATCGCGAGATCAACAACTGCAGGCGATCGAGAAAGCGAGAACGCTCGACCCTTTGAACTCGGAGCTGGATCGTTATCGAGCGAAACTCTTGATCGACGCCGCTCTGTCGTCCAGTACCGCGATCGAGTTTGACTCGGCTTGCGACGCAGCTTTAGACGCGACAAATGCTTGGACTCTGCGCGAGCCGAAGTCGTTCTTGACATGGCAGTTTGCCGGAGATCGACTGCTGGAGTTGACAGCGATGAGCGAACGCTTGGGCTCAGCTCGCGGCTTGCGATTTCTTGAGCAGGCGAGTGAGTTCTAC
>CAYWNG010000537.1:0-4828 GCA_964458685.1 uncultured Pirellulaceae bacterium | reverse complement strand
GCTCTTCCCGTGGCTGGGACTGCACCGGCAAGTCGAGATCACCGGCGTAGCCGAGAAGGTCTCGACGGCCGAGTCGCTGAAGTATTTCGCTCTTCGACCCCGCGGCAGTCAGTTGGGAGCGTGGGTATCGCGACAGAGCGAGGTGGTTTCAAGTCGCAGCATTCTCGAGTCGAAGTGGGAAGAGCTGAAGAGTAAGTTCGGTGACGGCGAGATTCCGTTGCCAACATTTTGGGGTGGCTTTCGCGTCAAGCCGGTTCGATTCGAGTTCTGGCAAGGCGGTTCGAGCAGACTACACGATCGCATCGAGTATCGTCCGAGCGACGAAACCTCCTGGCAGCGAGCCCGACTGGCTCCGTGATCGAGCTTTGCGCGGACGTCTAAAACTTGCTGTTTGGGTAGGTCAAACTCCTGCTGGGTTTGACCAAGTACTGAATCCTGCTGGCTTGCACAGCAGATTGTTAGGTTTCAAGCTACAGAGCGCTACTCACCCCACGCGAAAACCCTAGCACCGCTAATTTGAAAAAAGGCCTCTTTCCGCGCATCGCAGCTTCGTAATGACTAGTAGGCCAAAGCCGAAGGATCCAACCGGTCAAGCCGGTGGGATTATTCAACCCACCGATCTCAATTCTCAAAATCGGTGTTTTGGTGTATCTTGTAGCCACGTTTTAGCTTCATCTATCACGGTGTTCAGAGCCTACGGGCTTAGAAAACGTAGTGATCCCCCAATCTCGTATTCAGGAAGTGTCGAGCGTGGCAACAATTAAACGTATTTTGGTCACTGGCGGCGCAGGATTTTTGGGTTCGCATATCTGCGAACGGCTGGTCGCTGAAGGCCATGATGTCATCTGCTTGGATAACTTCTTCACAAGCCAAAAGTCCAACGTCGTCCATCTCTTGGGAAAGCCCAATTTCGAATTGGTACGTCATGACGTGACGCTTCCGATCTACTTGGAAGTAGACGAGATCTACCACATGGCTTGTCCAGCCGCACCTGGTCACTATCAATTCAATCCGATCAAGACGATCAAGACCAGCATCTCAGGTTCGATGAACATGCTAGGGATGGCAAAGCGATGTGGCGCGAAAATCTTGCTTGCCAGTACATCCGAGATCTATGGCGATCCAGAAGTACACCCACAGCCGGAAAGCTACCGCGGCTCAGTTAATCCGATTGGCCCGAGATCCTGCTATGACGAAGGCAAGCGCGTTGCCGAAACGTTGTTCATGGATTACCACCGCATGAACAAGGTGAACATCCGTATTGTGCGCATTTTCAATACCTACGGTCCTCGCATGCATCCTTTCGATGGTCGTGTCGTATCCAACTTCATTCGTCAAGCCTTGACCAATCAAGACATAACGATCTTTGGCAATGGTCAGCAAACACGCAGCTTCTGCTATCGCGACGATCTCGTGGAAGGAATTGTGCGAATGATGAACTGTCCCGATCGTTTTGTGGGACCATGCAACATCGGCAATCCCGGCGAGTTCACCATTCGCGAGTTGGCGGAACTGGTCATTGAATTGACGGGAACCAAAGCTAAGCTTGTTGATCGTCCGTTGCCAGTCGATGATCCAACGCGTCGCCGTCCTGACATTACGTTGGCCAAGAAAGAGCTCGATTGGCATCCAACTATAACACTACGCGAGGGGCTCATTAAGACGATCGACTGGTTCAAGTCGATTGACATTTCGCAGTATCGTCCACCCACCCCCAACTTCTCGTAGACAGAATTGAGCAGGCAACTGCCGCTCCATGGCTGTTTGAAGTTGGAACAACCTTCTGGAGGTCATCAAGCCGATGCAAGACACACGCCCGCTTGTCGTTGCACAGGGAATTGGCAAATCATTCGGCTCTGTGCGAGCGGTTGACAAGATTTCGTTTGAAGTCCAGCCTCAACAGATATTCTCATTGCTTGGACCCAACGGTGCCGGCAAATCCACGCTCGTCCGGATGCTCATCGGAATGTTGCCACCAGACGAAGGCAGGTTCCTTTGGCAAAATGACGGCGGCAGTAATGTCGCTCTGGATCGCAGCAATATTGGCTATCTGCCTGAAGATCGAGGACTCTACAAGGACCAGCCTGTTGCAGCAACGCTAGAGTATTTTGCGGCTCTTCGCGGCCTGAATCGCACCGAATCGCGACGTGTCGCGCAAATGTGGATTGAACGCCTGGAACTGAAGCAATATGCCAAAAGCAAACTCGAAACGCTCAGCAAAGGCAATCAGCAAAAGGTTCAGATCGCAACCGCTGTTCTTCATCGCCCAGCTTTAGTAGTGTTGGACGAACCTTTTTCTGGGCTCGATCCGATCAATCAGGAGCTGATGGTCAATTTGATTCGCGAGATCAGGTCCGAAGGCGCGACAGTGCTCTTGAGTGCGCATCAATTGAGTTTGATTGAACGGCTCGCAGACCACGTGATGATCGTTGCCAAAGGTCGCGAGGTATTGAGCGGTACGGTGGGAGAAATCTGCCAAGGCCCTCACGGTGGCAAGATTCTGAAAGTTGAGTTCGAACAACCTGTGGACGAGTCCCTGCTTTCCTCCATCCAAGCGGACAAGGATGTTCGACGAGCCAGTTTAGAGCATCCCAATTTGGTCGCCTTGCATCTGGGGACCAACACCAATCAACTTGATTGGCTGAACAGAATGCAGAAGTGGGGCTCGATTCGGACCTTCCAGAGCAGCACCTCCTCTCTTCACGAAATCTATTTGAGAGTTGTCGAGGACACTACCATTGGACTTGAAACGCAGAGGAAACCGTCATGAATCAGAGCGTATTGACAGTAGCCAAATGGGAGTTCTTTCGTTTCTTCAAGTGGCGTGATCAGTTGATTGGCATCCTCTGCCTGTTAGCTACTTCGGTAATCGGATTTGCCGTAGTGAAGTTCGCTCGAAGCAGCAACGATGTAGTTCTGGCAGTAGTTGGTCTTAGCGAGCCTCTGAATCTCGCAGAAAAATCTCGCATCCAGTTGAATCCCTCGTCGGAATCGATTGACGAACTCCGTACGAAGATTGAGGATCGCAGCTTGGATGGCATTCTCGTAGTTGCGGAGAGTAGTAGCAGTGTAGGCGAGTTGGAGGTCGAGCTGATTGTTCGTCAACAGCCTAGCTGGATTGCAGAGCTTCAAGGTGCGTTGAACGAACTGCGGAAAAGCCGTGCGATCGCGCGGGCTTCGATTCTGCCTGAACAGTTGCAACAAATTTTAGCGCCCCAACAGATCAAGATTACTACGACCTCACAAAATAGGGTGTCACTCTCCGATCGCATCGTCGCTATTGGAATGGGCAGCTTTATGGTCGTCGTGAGTTTCTTAGGGCTCTCGTTTTTTATGGTTGGAGTTACGGGAGAGAAACAGCAGCGCATCACGGAACAGATCGTGAGTGCCATTTCGGCTCAGTCGTGGATCGACGGCAAGTTGATTGGACTAACGGCGGCTTCGTTCGCTTCGGTCGGCACGTTGCTGGTTGGCAGCTTGTTGATTTACGGAGTCGTTTGGCTGGCAGGCTATGGAATTGAGATGCCGGATTCACTGACTCGCTGGGATTTGCTTCCGCTAATGGCGTTTCTATTTCTTGGAGGCGCGGTGTTTTGGAACTGTTTTTATGCGGCGGTATCTTCCATCATTAACGACCCCAATACCTCGGCTAAAAGCGGCTTGCTGTTTGTTCCCATGTTGCCAATTGCGGCGGGATTTATGGCAATTCCTCAGCCAGATGGAAATGCGATGCGAGTCCTTAGTGTCTTGCCCGGGACCTCGTCGACTGCGATGCCGATCCGTCTTTTGCTGGGAGATGTCGCTTGGTGGGAGATCGCAGTTTGCGTGCTTCTACTGGCCGTTGGAATCATGATCTTGCGATTGGCTGCCGGTAGAATCTTTGCTGCCGGAATCATGCTGTATGGTAAAGAGCCCTCATGGATTGACGTTCTTCGTTGGGCTATCAAAGGGTGAGGATCGGCGATTAGCTGTTACGGCCCAGGGCTTAGAGACGAACTTTTCTGAACTCGTCGAGAGGCGATCCCGTTAGCACCGCTAAGCAATCCTCTGCGATCTCCGCGGCTGAGCGTTTCCAACAAAGAGAGTGAAACGCAGAGGCGCGGAGGTCGCTGAGAGTTACAATCGTGAGAAAACGCCTCCAATTCCACCGGCTTGCCCGGTCGGATCTTACGAATTTTTCTAAGGCCAGATTGGGACCGGAAGACTGAGATGAAATTCAACGTGACCACCGTCGTATGGTTATTCGTGTGTGCGATCGCAGGGGCAGCTCGCGGTGACGATACAGACAAACTGCGATCGATGTTCAACCAAGCTCAAGAACACTCGACCTTGACGATTCCTCCAGGTACCTACGCTCTGGATGGAAAGCAGCCGATTGAACTCAAGTCGAACCTCAACGTAGTTGCGACAGGCGCAAGATTCGTTTTGCCTAAGTCGTTAGAAGACCAAGCTCGAGTTGTCCTGTTTAGTGGTCAGAACATTCGCAACTTTCATTGGCAAGGAGGGCACTTCGAAGGAAGTGTTTTCGACCCAGACAGCGCAGAGAATACTTGGCCACCCAACGCAAATACGCGAGCGATTGTCATCAGCACGACAAGTGACGGTACAACCAGCGATTTGGTGTTCCGCGATATCTCTAGCCATGGACTAGGTGGAGCGGCCATCACTGTGCTGGGAGCTGCCAAAGCCGGCAGTGATCGCGAAATCGAGAGACTTGCGCAGAACGTCACGATCCAAAACTGCACTTTGGAACGGACTGGAAAGTTCATGTGGGATTACGGCTTCTTGTGGCAGATCGTCGTGTGGCCAGAGGAGTTTACCGAAGCCC
>CAYWNG010000536.1:0-4841 GCA_964458685.1 uncultured Pirellulaceae bacterium | reverse complement strand
AGCCGTTATTCCGCAGTTTTCGATCAGGCTAAATCTTGTTTTCGTCAGCGACTGACTTCAATTCCAAAGGAACCGGAGCCTAACGGCTCGCGGCTAGTATTTCTAAGCGGGATGGCGGCTAGTATTTCTAAGCGGGACACTCTCAAGCACGGCTTGCGGCTAGTCTTTCTGCGCGGCCGCTCTCGTTAGGTACCAGTTTTGACAGCATTGCCGAATAGCATTAACGGTCAGCGTTGACGCATGATGGTAACCAAATTCAAGTCAACACAATTGATCTTGAGCCAACGGAGCGGTTTTGAGACAAGACCCATGGAAGAATTCTGCAATGTTCCCCTTTTCGCTACGCGTGTTTGCTGGTGTGACGGAGCCCTAAAAATGCCAGACGACACAATCGAATTCGAAACGCTTGACCTGCGGTTTCGCGCCGCTCCGCCAAAACAAGCCAGATGGCTTCCCGGCGGCGCGCTCCTCTGGTTCATTCTTGGTATTGCAGTTGGCGGATCGGTTTGGATTTACGGACGCCGTGAATTAGCGAAACAGTTGGAAAAGCAAGCCGCATCCAGTTCGCCTACCGAATCAATTCTTGCCCTGGATGCTTTACACGAATTAGACCCCAGTCGCATCGATCATCTGGTCTTGGCCCTCCGCCACGCAGATATCAGAGTCGCCAAGTCTTCGTCGCAGCTCATCAATCTGTACATCGACAAATGGAGTTCGATGGAGCTAACGCAACGCTACTCATCGATGCGTTCGCTGGCTGAGCAGCTTGGGAAGACGCCTCACGGACTGCCCGAAGCCAACGTAACTTTAGTCCGAAGTATCGCAGCGCGAGTCTATTCAATTTCAGTTGCCACCGACGATCCTCAGATCAAACCGATCGCTGAAATCTGTAAGCGTTTGCTGGTACTTGAGAGCGTCGATCCATCTCAGCCACCAGCTCCTAAGAGCCTTCTAGGGACAAATTCGATGGGTCAGACGTTGCCTCAGCAATCGCCGCCTGGACCACTCACATCCAGCGGTGTTCCGTCGAGAACCTCTCAGGCGAACGAATCCACTTTCGCTCTTTCGTCAGCTCCATTAACTCAACCAGATAAATCCGCTGAGGCGACTGTTAACCCACAAGCCAGCCTGCAACTCATCTCCGGACCGACTCGACCTCGAGCTTCGGTTCGCAATATGAACTCAGGCCAATCTGCCAATTCATCGGGGGCCCTGTCAACGCAAGCCGATGCGAACTCTGTCTCATTGAGCAACACGGGTGGAAATCAGCCTAAATCTGAGTTGCCAGTTGTTGTTGCTACTCCAGCATCGATTGCTTCAACACCACTCGCAACCATGAAAGTCGTCTCCAATTCGCCAGATTTGGCGGGTATTGAGAAGATGCAAATCGCCGAGCTTGTGAAATTGCTCGGGCACACCAACTCCGATGTCGGCAAGGCAGCCGCCTTGGCTCTTCGACACCACGGATTGTCCGACGAAGAGATTCAATTGGCCTCTGAGCTCGCCAACGGTTCAGCCAATCGACGTCTTCAATTGATTCAACAGATCGCCGCGCAAGGCAACGTGAATCCTCGTCCTTGGTTGGTTTGGATGGCCGAGGACGGCGAGCCCGAAGTGCGGCGAATGGCCATTTCGCTATTGGCTCCCATGATCGACGACGCCGTTACTCGCAGCTTACGAAATTTGGCCGTCCGCGAATCTGACAGCCAAACCAAAGAACTGATTACTCGCGTGTTGGCCACGACTCGATAGGCCTAGAGGGCTCCAGGCTAGGAGAGTACCTTAGGCAATGGAGAGTGGCTTGGATTTGGTGAGCTTATTCTGCAGCGACTCGCCTACTGCTGTCTCGGAGCAGATCGGCCAGCATCTCGAGGCTGCCGTCCTTGACCAGATTTCCATCGGGGTCGATCAACAGCAATGTTGGGCGACTAACAACTCTAAACTCTGTCGATGTCCGCCCCTCACCATCGACAAGTAACGGGAATGGAAGTTGTTTTCCTCCCCACACATTCTTCACCAGGTTCGCGGAAAGGGATTCGAACTCCTGAATGGTCTTCACACGGTCACTTGATGTATCGCAAATGGCAAGGACTTCAAAACGATCACGAGCCGATGCGTGTTGTTCATAAAACTCTGTGAGCCTGGGGATGCTCTCGCCAACACATGGCGCACACCAAACCGCCCAAAATTCGAGCACAACCCACTTACCACGATAGTCTTCCAGCTTCACGTCTTTGGGGACACCGCGTGCATCGGTAATCTCAAGAGCTGGCGGAGTCTTGCCGTAAAAATCAGTGATATCTACGGGGCTACCCGAAGCACCTTTGGGCAACTCGAGCGCAATAACGCCAGCGTCAAACTTCTCAACGTCAGTGGGTACTTTAATGCGAACTCGGCGAGGGCGTAGATCCTCGCTGTCTGCTTTGATTTCGTACTCTCCAGCGGGCAGCAAAAACGAGACTTTACCTTGATAGGTCCCACACCTCGTAAAATGCCTGTAGTCTCCTCCAACAGGATAAACAACTGCCTGACACCAGTCTGGCGCCTTGCCTCGCTCGGGGCAATAGATTTCGGCCGTGACTTGAACAAGTGGCTTCAGCTCAATACGTAGAGGCTGGTTCGCCGCACTACGTTCCACCAGCGATAAGCCGCCGTGCGTGTGCTCTCGATTCACTGCAAAAATAACTGCGTTTGGACGGGAGCTTGGACTACCTTGTATCGTCAAACTGAATACTCCCTTGGAAACAGTCGTTGCAAGGTTCGAAGGTCGTACCGCAAGTACACCTTCGTGTTTCCAGATGGCCAGACGGCCAGCGTCGTCAGATGGCACTTGACCAGCTTCATTCCAATAGACTCCGTTGGACGACCAAATCTCAGCGGCCTCAAAGGCTTCGACCAATGATCCATCTTCATCAACGACTTCGCCGGTAATTGTCCAGGAATCGTCCGCGGCACCATCGACTTTCGTCTGCCCGTTAAGAGTAGTCTGATTCGTAACGGGTAGCCGCTTCTCATTGCAGCCAAGACCAAAAGTCAGAAGACAAATTAAAGCAATGGTTCGTTTCATGAGGACGCTCGGGCTTGATGGCGTAACGTACGGATTCAGCGAATGCGGGCAGTTGACTCGGCGCACGTCATTCCGTGATCGAGGCTTTATCTACAGCCCTCTGTTTTATGTGATCTTCTGCCACTGGAATCCATCGGAGAGTAATGTGTACTAGTCTATCAAAATGCGGTTCTAGCGTGGTCTGTAGACGATTGGGCTTTTCCATAAAGGGTGGCTCCAACATCTCATAGATGATTACGATATCGTTTGATCCCCATGACGTTCCTAGCACCTAAGTCTAGACAACTGATGTTTACAGACATGATTGGCGAAAACGAATTGCTAGCGTTCGGACTGGCCAGCCCTTTTGAGGGCCAGTTTCGCCGATTTAAGAAGGGCCCAATCATCTGCCGAGGCCGAAACGCTTCCTTGCAGTGATTCATGCATACGATCTATTCTATCTACCGGAATACCATCTTTGAGCGCGCTAACGAATGCTCTCAGAGAAACTATATCCGGCTCCGAGATGTCCTTAAAGGATCTGGACCTAATTTCTCCCCGCACTAAAAGCCACTTTTTGATATCGTTTTTCCACATCAACACAAACGGGTTTTCCCATCGAATGAGATTCGATTGCCAGACTTCTGACACAGGTATAATTGACAAATAGAATCCAGCCTTTCCGTGAGCAATTGTATCGTACATCCCAAGTAATTGCCGCTCCTCAATTCGCGTTGCAAAGGCGGTTGCTACTTGGACGAATTGCTTGAGAATTCTTCTGCCCGCGCGCATCAGGAGTCCGCTTTCGCTGGAACGCGGCTGCTGTTCCTTTCGATCCTCTTGGTATATCTCATATCGCTCATTGTTCGATG
Source organism: uncultured Pirellulaceae bacterium (assembly GCA_964458685.1). Lineage (GTDB taxonomy): Bacteria > Planctomycetota > Planctomycetia > Pirellulales > Pirellulaceae > Aureliella. The sequence continues at coordinate 923 of CAYWNG010000536.1, read as the reverse complement.
TCACTGCGGCCCTGAATTTCCTTGCTACATTCTTCGATAAGAGCTCCAGTTCTTCCATCCATATCTTAAAAGTTGATTTATCAATCATAGAAATCGGTACGACTAGCGCTCGATTAATTCTCGCATTTCTGTCAATCGCAAGGATGTTCTCAGTTATAACTTCGCCGCAATACCCAAACGCGCGGTCTTGCCACGAATGTAGGGAGGATATAGCAGACCAGCTATCTCCATTGTCCAGAGTTCGCAGCATTATTGATAGTTCTGACACGAGCTTTTTTCTTGATCCCTCAATGTCAAGCATGCTTCGCCACTTCAGGTTATCGATCATTCGATCCATGGCATTGAATTGTCGCTGAACCAGATTCAGTAGTACCGGAGGTAGTGTTTGTTTACTTCCTAGTTGCTGGCTAAACTCATGGACTTTTCTCGCAAACTTTTGAAGGTGTGGGACGAGGTTTCGAGTCCCGAACCCTTGTTGCTGTGCCATTAGAGCATCTATCTCTTGCACTACCTCGTGCATTTGGGGGCGATCTGATGCTGCATATGAGGTGCATTTGCCTACGATATCTATTAGATTGGCGTGTTCTTTGGCGAGATATTGATTGTAGCCGTCTTTCCCGATGAATCGCCGCAGTTTCTCAAGTCGACGAGATGGCTGTATACTCTTTCCAAAAATAATGTCCCGTTCTTTGGTTGAGTTCATTAGCCCATCTTTTGTCGCAAGACTAATTAGTGTTATTCCAAATGAGTATACGTCACTTGCCTCGTCCGCGTAGGTATCGAGAGTTAGTCGCTCCGGTGCCAAGTATATGTGGCGTCGATTTCGCCACTCTCCGCTCATGAATTCACCCGCAAAGGCATCCGAGAAGTCGATCATCTTAACATGTAGCCGATCGCCCCTTTCTTCGACAAAGATGTTCGGC
>CAYWNG010000535.1:0-4849 GCA_964458685.1 uncultured Pirellulaceae bacterium | reverse complement strand
GGATGGCGGGCCTCGATCGTCAATCGGGAGCCGAGTCAAGCTGGAGCCAACCGCAATCGATTATGGACTATCAGATTGCCGCTCAAGATTCAAATCAGTTTGTGCGCAAAGTCGGCAACGGGCTGATCTTCAGAGATTCTTCAGATCGACTTTGGATGATCTATGTTTCAATCGCCATGGGCGGTTGGGCAACCAGCTCGCTTAACGCGACCTACTCTGACGATGGTGGCGATCATTGGTCGACAAGTCAACGATTGTGGCTGAGTCCATTCCTGAACATCAGCGAACTTGTACGTTGTCCACCCGTTCATCTAACTAATGGTCAAATTGGGATTCCCATCTATTTTGAATGCGCCGGTGTCTTTCCGGAGATGTTGTGGTTAGACCCTAAGGGCAAAGAGCTTGAATACAACAAGACTCGTATTTGCGGCGGTAGAGATTGGCTGCAGCCGAGCGTTGTTCCAACTAGTCCCACAACAGCGATCTGCTATTTGCGATGCGCTAATGCGAGTAGACGGGTCGGATATGTGAGCACCGAGGATGCGGGAGCGACATGGAGTTCGCCGCGACTTCTTGAGCTGCCCAATCCCAACTCGGCCGTTAGTGGAATTGCCTTGGAGAATGGCGCAGTCCTCTTGGCATTGAACAACGCGACCGATACACGCGACTCATTCAGCTTGGCCTATTCACCCGATGGGATCAAGGATTGGAAAGTCATTGCCAAGCTCGATCACAAGCTCAACGAAAAGTTCTCCTATCCTTCGATGATTCGCGGAAACGATGGACTGATCCATTTGGTTTACTCCTGGCAGATGAAGAAGATTCGGCATCTCTGCTTCAACCAAGCGTGGATCGATGAGCAGTTGAACAATCCAATCGCGACAAAACTGAGCGCTGCGGATCAGGATGTAACAGTGCAAACAACAGTGCAAACAGCAGCGCAAACATCACAAGAGATTGCACTATGATCGCGTACCTCTTGTCAATGTTGGCCTCTGGGCTGATCCTAGGAAGCCTAGTTCAAGCCACTCGGGAAGCTCTTTCAGCGAGACGCGGTGCGTGGCTTCCAGCTTGTGCAACAGTGTTTTGCGTTGTGCCCATTGCAGGATTGAGCGTCGGACGCTGGATACACTCCTTTACCGGTCTGATCAGCATTCCGTTGACAGCCATACTGGCTTGGTATGTTTTCAAACCGCTATTGAGTTCGCGGTCTAGTTCACGGTTCAGATCAAAGTTGAGTTCGGAAAGCAGTTCGCCATCGATTCCAAAGCAGACGTTGCGAACGTATTGGTCCGCGGTCGTAGTACTGAGTGCATTCCATCTACCGATGTCAGTTGGTTGGGGTGCACTTGATCCGCACGTCTTGGGCTGGAGCCCGCAATTCGTCTGGATACCAGTGGCTATAGCCGTTGCCTTTCTGTGGCTCAATCAACTTGAACTGTTCAGCATCACAGTTGTCGCCACGGTTGCTTGGAAGATCAATCTCTTGGGCTCGACCAATGGCTGGAACTATCTTGTCGATTCCGTTGCCATTGGCATGTCGGTCGCCGGCTTAACAGGCGAACTTATTCGCTTGCTCCAATCACGCAGCAAGCAACTCTCAACCAGCAATCAAGAACCGCCACAGCAGCGTGAACAAGCTTTACCAGCGTCTCATAACCAAGCCGCATAGTTTCTTAATCTAGGAAAAGTCATAATTAAGGTGCCGAAACAGCTCCAGGCAGATAGCTACCTCCATGGGTAGATTTTGGAAAATCACAACGCCGCCAACATAGCCGATTCTCTTAGATTCATCGATCATGATTCTGTCTCCAAACGATGGCGCGGGGATTCGAAGCTCCGTTTGTTCTAGCTTGTTCTTGAACTGTATCAAGAAACTTGGCCCGCTGATCGATCTTTGTTTGTGACCGAAAATCTGAATTTCTATTTCTGAACTCTCATAGGACGCTCCATTGTCCCACCCAACCAACTCTTTCGGTTCCAATTGGACCATTTGATTGTTGTGCACAACGGTTTCGTACTTGTATCTTTCGAATACCCACGGCGAAACAACCAGTCCTGTCGGGTTGAATCTGAGAATTTGATTCGCAAAACTTGTCGGATGAGGAATGGACCTCCAAACGCAACAAAACGATATACACGCGTAAAGTCTGTAAGCGGCGTGGTACTTGTCCCTTTCATCGTCTAGGTCTCCGCCTCCAATTTTTCCAGTGCTCTCGTTCGCCAACTACCGTTGCGCGAACCGTTACGCCCGAGCTCTTTTTCACAGCGGGTAGTATTCGATCGGAAGGCTGCGATCGCGTTGTAATTCTCGAAGTCGCATGTAACCACGTGTGATTAATTGAACGCGTTGTGCAACGAATTCAGAATCCAGCGTGCGGCGATCGAACGAGCCCTCAGCAAACACCTGCTCAAAGAACTCAGGTGCGTCGATAAACTGCGAGAGATTGGGATTGCACTTCAGGTGCACGTCGGGATGCAGGTGCAGTTGCTCAGGCGGTATCCATCCGATGACATACTGCAAGTACAGCGAGCTATCGATTAGTCTGCTGACTTCGTCTCCACAGATTTTGCATATGTAGCCTTCGTCGCAACGCGCCATGGGAAAACAACATTCAATTAAGGCGAGGTCTGTTGAGAGGAAATGGGGCCAACTAATCTTCTCTACACAAGTGTTTTGGAACAACATGAATGAACATGGATAGACAAGATGTGCAGGATGATCTCAGTCCTGTAACAAACTAGATCGGATCAATTGTTATCCTGTAGATCCTGTACATCCATGTTCGTTACCCCGTTACTCCGGTTTTGTCTGGTGATGCCGAAGCCTGCGGGGGCTTAGTTTAGACCCAACACATCAAACATGCTGTACAGTCCGGCTGGTTTGTCAGCTAGGAACTTTGCGGCGGCAAGTGCGCCTTGGGCATAACAATCACGGTTGGATGCTGCGACGCGAATCTCAATGGTTTCACCGAGCAAGCCGAAGAGGATTGTGTGCTGCCCTGGATCATCGCCGGTTCGCACCGCGTGATAGCCGATCTCATTGCGAGGCCTTTCGCCGCACAACCCTTCGCGACCGTGAACATGGTTCGTCAGTCCCATTGCACCAGCAACAATCTCGCCAAACTTGAGAGCTGTACCACTGGGGGAATCTTCCTTGAAGCGATGGTGACGCTCGATAATCTCCACATCCGGTTGCTGGTTCTTGAGCGCCGCAGCGGCTTGCTGAACCAACTTCATCGTTAGATTAACGGTCATCGACATGCTGGGGGCCCAACAGATCGGAATCTGCTTGGATGCTTCCTTGATCGCATCGACATGATGAGTTCCAAGGCCAGTCGTAGCCACGACTAAGGGGATCTTCTTTGCTAGGCAGTTGGCCACAGCGGATTGACATCCTGCGGGGACTGAAAAATCGATGACCATCTTCACGCTGTCGGGCCATTCTGCAGAGAGCGGAACGTTGATGGCTTGAACACCAGCCAATACGCCAGCGTCCTTGCCAAGGTCAGGATTATTGGGGCTATCGATGGCTGCAACCAATTGGAAAGCGCTGTCTTGCGAACCGATGGCAATCAGTCGCTTACCCATTCGACCAGCGGCACCATGAATTGCTAATTGAATCGTCATAATTGAAGCAGTTCCCTCGAGAGTGATAAGCGTGTTTAGAGTTGCACAGCTAGTGACATCGTCTTCTAGCTGTACATCTGGATGGCGCGAACAATCGCATCCAGTTCGTTGGGTACCGCGATCGCGCGATTGGCGAATGAGGCTCGCGAAACGCCGCGGCTTCCCAACACATCGTTGAATTTGTCTTGGTCGGTAGTGTGATACGCTACAGTTGCGGTGGGATCTTTAAGTTGGTGGCCTGTCAGAATGCAGACAACTCGATCCGACGGCGCGATAATGCCTTCTTCACGCAACAGTCTTGCTCCCGCAACACTGGCTGCGCTGGCAGGTTCACAACCGATTCCACCAGCACCAACCTGCGCCTTAGCATCCAGGATCTCTTGATCGGTAACACGTCGAACGATGCCGTCACAAAAATCCAGAGCTCGCAAACACTTCTTAAGATTGACTGGGCGATTGATTTCTATCGCGCTGGCGATCGTGTCAGCTTTCTGATTCCGCCGATCAAGCTCTTGGTAGTAATCGCTGATGATGCGTTGGTCGGGATTCCCATTGTTCCAGCGGAGACCGCGACGGTCGTACAACTGGTAAAGCGTGTCAGCTCCGGCCGCATTGATGACAGCTAGTCGTGGGATCTTGTCGAGTAGCCCTAAGCAATGTAGTTCTGAGAAAGCCTTCCCAAAGGCGCTTGAGTTACCAAGGTTGCCACCTGGTACAACGATCCAATCGGGGACTTCCCAACGCAGAGCTTCGAGAACTCGGTACATCACCGTCTTCTGACCTTCCAGTCGAAACGGATTGATACTGTTCACCAAGTAGATTCCCAGGTCCTTGGAAACCTCTTTGACGCGAACCATGGCGTCATCAAAGTCGCCGGCGATCTGAACGGTCAGAGCTCCGTATTCCAAAGCTTGGGAGAGCTTACCATAAGAGATCTTGCCACTGCCGATGAAGATTACAGCCTTCATTAGGTTGGTGACTGAACTATACATAGCCAGCGAGGCACTGGTGTTTCCAGTCGATGCACAGGCCGCTCGCCGAGCACCGGTCATGTGAGCGTGGGTAAAGGCGGCGCACATTCCGTTGTCTTTGAACGAGCCGCTGGGGTTCATGCCTTCGTACTGTAGATACAGATTTCCCGATTCCATACCCACGAAGCGTCCAACTTTTTCGGCCTGCTGGAGAAGCGTTTGACCTTCCCCTACGGTGACCATGTACT
>CAYWNG010000534.1:0-4862 GCA_964458685.1 uncultured Pirellulaceae bacterium | reverse complement strand
TTCTCTTATCCAGCGTTGCAAGTTGGCACGACGGCTAAGCCGATTGAGTCGGTTGTTTCGTTGCTCAAGTTGGGCTACGGAACTTCAGAAGCGGTAGGTGGCATACAAAATGCGAAGCTCAGCGAACGCCAGCGAGCCGCTGTGATTGCCGCGTCGTTTGAAGGACGCGGCGAGTTGTTGGCGGCGACGCTAACGAATCAAGCTCTAACACTCGGTCGCACGGATCTGGTCAAGGAGAATTTGTATCGAGCCAAGCTGACAACCGAATCCGCATTGCCTGTAGTGACTGAACTGTGCCGTTCGGCGACGGGCGGTCAGCAATCCTCGCTGGCTCAAGCTCTGCTGAAGTCGGAAAGCGGCTGCGAACTTTTGGCGGAATCGCTGGAAAAAGGGCTCTTGAACCCAGCTTCGCTCCGCGGTGCTCCGACGTTATTACCAGCAGGATTGTCCAACGAGCGAAAGGAGCAGTTGAAGAAGTACTTTTCCGCCGCACAAGCTGCGGGGCTGGATACAACGCTTGTCACCAAACGTCTCAATGAAATGAACTGGGCCGATGCCGATGTAGCTCGCGGCAAACAGACCTTCACTCAGCATTGTGCAAATTGCCACCAGTTGGCTGGTCAGGGAGCTACGATCGGTCCGCAATTGGACGGCGCGGTTCAACGCAGCGTGGAACGCATTTCGGAAGATCTTCTGTTGCCGAATCTCAACGTTGATAAGGCTTTTCGAACGACAACGTTTTTGCTGGCCGATGGTTCGATCGTCTCGGGCATGATCAAAGAGGAAAACGACCAGACCATCCAGGTTGTTGGGTCAGATGCCAAGACGAAGTCAATTTCCGTTGCCGACATCGAACAACGTAAAGAATCCGAACTGTCGTTGATGCCCGCAAACTTTAGCGAACTCTTGACTGATCAACAGTTGGCTGATCTGCTACAGTTCCTCAATCAATCTGCCAAACGGTAAAACACTTTTGGCTCACTGGCTCTTAAAAAGCTCCGACACACGCGAATCCGACTTAACTTATGGATATGCTCAAGAAACTGGTTCTGTTGGATTCGATGGCGCTGATCTATCGAGCCCACTTCGCTTTGGTGCGCGCGCCGCGATTTACCTCTGGCGGCATGTGTACATCAGCCATCTTCGGCATGACCAACACCATTCTCGACATCATCAATCGCGAGCAACCGACGCACCTTGCGGCCGCATTTGATACCTCTGATCCCACGGCTCGGCATGAAGCCTATCCGGAGTATAAGGCTCATCGGGATGCGATGCCTGAGGATCTTTCGATGCAGATTCCTTGGGTGGATCGGTTGATGGAGGCCTTCAACATTCCGATCATTCGCATGCCAGGCTACGAAGCGGATGACATCATCGGCACCTTGGCTCATCAGGCTCAGCCGATGGGCTATTTGACGCTGATGGTGACGCCCGACAAAGACTACGACCAGCTTGTCGACACCGACATTTTTGTGTGGAAGCCAGGCAGGCAGGGCAGTGAGGCCGAACTGATCGGCGTGCGCGAAGTCCTAGCCAAATGGGAAGTTGAGCGTGTTGAACAGGTAATCGACATTCTTGGTTTGATGGGCGATTCCAGCGATAACATTCCTGGCGTTCCTGGGATTGGACCTAAGACGGCGGTGAAGCTGATTCAGCAGTTCGGTTCGATGGAAAATCTGTTGGCCAACACGAATCAACTTAAGGGCAAGCAGCGCGAGAGCCTGGAACAATTTGCGGATCAGGCGAGACTATCAAAGACTCTAGTCACCATTCAACGCGACGTTCCACACACTTCGGATATCGACCAGTTTAAGTATTCGGGCTATGACGAAGCGAAGCTCAAGCAATTGTTCGGTGAGCTGGAATTTGATTCGCTCGGCAAGCGACTCTTCGGCAACAGTTTTTCATCCTCGTCGGCTCGTACCAATACCGCGAAGAAGAAACGCGAAGCCGAGATTCAAGCGACTTTATTCGATGATCTCGCTGAAGAGGATAGCATTGAATCGATTCATCAAGACTACAAGATCGTTCGAACTGCCGCCGAGCGAGAAGAACTGCTTGCCAAGCTCTTAACGTGCAGCGAAATCTGTTTCGATACGGAAACGACTGGACGCGATCCTCGCGATGCTACGCCGTTGGGTATTGCCTTCGCAATGCACCCCAAACAAGCCTATTACGTGCTCTGCTCGAGTGAATCGGAGAACTTTGCAACAGTGCTGAATCAATTCAAGCCTGTTTTAGAGAACCCGAATATTGCCAAGATTGGTCACAATCTGAAATACGATATCACGCTGCTCAAATGGCATGGTGTCGAGGTGCGAGGGCAGTTGTTCGATACGATGCTGGCTCACATGATGAAAGAGCCCGAGATGGAGCACGGCTTGAACTACTTAGCCAAGCTGTATCTGAACTACAACACTGTAAAGATCGAAGAGCTGATCGGGCCCAAGGGACCTGACCAGAAGAACATGGCCGATGTGCCGGTGGAACGCGTTGGTCCTTACGCTTGCGAAGACGCCGATGTGACTCTTCAAGTAGCCGCAGTCATGAAGCCCGACTTGCAGACACAGGGTGTGACTCGCGTTTGTTATGAAGTCGAGTTCCCGCTGATCAATGTACTGGTCGACATGGAGCACGAGGGAATTCGCTTGGATTGCTCCGCGTTGGAGAGATTCTCGGAAAAGCTTGAAGTAGAGATTGAGCAACTGCAAACCAAGATCTACGAAGCTGCAGGGCGAAGATTCAACATCGACTCACCCAAGCAGTTAGGCGTGGTGCTGTACGAAGAGCTGCAAGTCGAGGGCAAGCCCAAGAAGACCGCGACCGGGCAATACTCGACTCGCGAATCGGAACTGGAAAGACTAAGTAGTCGACACACGATCATCGCGGACATTTTGGACTACCGTAACGCGACAAAGCTGAAGCGAACCTACGTCGATCAACTGCCGACCTATATCAATCCTCAGACGGGACGATTGCATACCGTTTATAGCCAAGCTTGGACGGCGACCGGCCGCATGCAGTCGATCAATCCCAACCTGCAGACGATTCCCATTCGTAAGGAACGCGGTCGAGAGATTCGAGCTGCCTTTGTTCCGCGTGACGAGAACTATCTGATCCTATCGGTGGACTACTCGCAGATTGAACTGCGAGTGATGGCTGCGCTCAGTCGCGACGAAGGCATGTTGGAAGCATTTCGTGAGAACATCGACATTCACGCTGTAACCGCGTCGAAGGTTTATGGAGTGCCTGTGGGGTTGGTTACGCGAGAGATGCGAGCCAAAGCCAAGATGGTCAACTTTGGAATCATCTACGGAATTTCGGCCTTTGGATTACAGCAGCGATTGAACATCCCCAAGTCAGAAGCGGCTCAGTTGATTTCGAACTACTTTGCCGAATACCCCAAGGTTCGCGAGTACATTGATCAAACCATTCAATTCGCTCGTGACAACGGCTTTGTTCAGACTCAAACTGGTCGCAAGCGATTCCTCCGCGATATTAACTCGAAGAGTCGCGGAGTGGCCAGTGCGGCTGAAAGGCTAGCGATGAACAGTCCCATTCAAGGCACCGCCGCGGATATTCTGAAGCTAGCGATGGTGAAGGTGCATCGCGCGCTGAGCGATGGCGGGTTCAAGACCAAGATGCTTCTAACCGTGCATGACGAAATTGTTTTTGATCTTCACAAGAGCGAAATCGATACGGCTATTCCAGTGATTCGCCAAGCGATGACAACCGCCTTTCCGATGGAAGTCCCGTTGGATGTCGAATCGGGATATGGCGAAAATTGGTTGGTGGCGCACTAATGCTACAAGTGATGCTTCGAAACGATTTCAAGCGAAGCGTTGTGCAATAATCCGTTGGTTGCTAACACGCTGGAGGTAGTCAGCGGAAGCGAGTCGCCACGGCCAGTGGTGATTCGACCACCGGCTTCTTCGAGTATCAATCGGCCGGCTGCGAAGTCCCACGGCGATAGCTGGTACTCGAAAAAGGTTCCGAACATTCCGTCAGCAACGTAACAAAGGTCGAGCGCTGCGGAACCGAAACGACGAATGCCGTGGATGTTCTGACGAAAGAAATCGGCGATGGCAGCCAACGTCGCTTCCATCATCTTGCCGCGATCATAGTAGAAGCCAACGCCAACCATCGCTCCTTTTAGTGCGTTCTCTTTGCTGACGGCTAACTTGCGTCCGTTGTGAAACGCTCCCAAGGATCGCTCGGCCCAATACCAATCTCCGTGAATTGGATTGACCACCATTCCGCACTCTGCGACGCCAGAGCGATAGTAGGCGATGGAGACGGAGAACTGGGGAATGCGATGAGCGAAGTTGTTAGTGCCGTCGAGTGGATCGACGATCCAAACATGTTCGGCATCGATATTGCCGACTGCTTGCTCTTCCCCGACGATTTCGTGAGTCGGAAAAGCAGCACGAATCGCTGCCACCACCGCTTGCTCCGACTCGACGTCCGCGTCGCTCACCAAGTTGTAAGATTCATCGGGAGACTTGCTGCGAATTTGAATACCTTGCCGATAGTATTTTTCTATGACCGAAGCTCCCGCTTGTGCAGCTAAAGCGGCAACTTGCATCGGCTTGGATAGTTCGGATAAATGAAGAGAGGCGTGAATTTCGACTGACATCGAGGGCTCCGCTGCTATGGAATCTGAAACAGCCGAGCATTTTAGCTCGCAACCGGAATCCCGCGAGCCAGCCAGGATTGGCAAGAGAATCGACACTTCTCGCTGATCGCCGGAACAGTCGTACAACCGGACCCTCCCGCGCGTTGAGGATTCTCAAGCAGATTAAACCGATTCGCGGGAGGGTCGGAAATCGAGTAATGCGAGATTTCCGGGGAGGGCGAAA
>CAYWNG010000533.1:0-4866 GCA_964458685.1 uncultured Pirellulaceae bacterium | reverse complement strand
GAAGCGATCGTCGTAAAGAAGCATACCTCCGCCGCGTAGTTCAATCGTTTCCATGCTTAAAAATCTATACGGCGTGAACAACCTAAAGCTGACGGCACATGTGCTACTCGGGAACTCGCTTGAGATCCAATTCGTAAAACCAGAAGTCGTCGTTGGGTTGGTCGATGACAAGCTGAGCTGGTTTTCCCGAAGCATCGATAGTGAAGTTCACAAAGCCTCGCGGAAAGTTGTACTTCACTGTGCTTCGCCATTTGATCAAGAAGGTGTTGTATTGCCAATGTTCCAGATCCGCGACGAAATTGGCGGCTGGCTCTAGCTTCAGAACTAAGCGATCGCCTTCTGCCGTCACAATTACGTCGCCGTACATCTCGCTGCGAAAGCGGCCGGCCAGATCGGCTAGTGGAATCGTGGTAGTCGAATCCTTCTTGCGATCAGCTTCCTGCTTTGCCATCGCTTCAGCCTTCTTCTTCTCGCCCTCGATGAACTTTGCCAAAGCATCGCCACTTCGGTCAGGACGATCTGCGACTCCCATGAAACACTCGAGAATGCGGTTGCGGATAAAGGCGCTGGAGGCCGATTCGCTATTGGTGAGCACAACAACGCCTAGGTTCAAACTTGGAACCATGGCTAGCTGAGAGATCATTCCATCCAGGCCGCCGCTGTGATTGACTACCTTGTGACCATACCAATCCATCAGGAAGTAACCCAGGCCGTACGCTTGAAAATTCTTCATCGGTTGGCGCGGAGCTTCGAAGGGTTGTTGAAGGATCATCCATGGCTGCCACATTTGATGAAGTTGCTTCTCGGAGATGATTGGCTTGTCGCCCACTTTGCCAGCGGCCAACTGCATTTGCATCCATTTAGCCATATCGCTTACCGACGAGTTCAAGCCGCACGCTCCCCATGAATTGTCGACATCGCCAAGCGGCAACGCTCGCAATCCTGCTCCACCAGATTTATTGTGTGGCGAAGCGAAGTTGTCCTTGATCTCTTTAATGCTGGTCGTGGTCCGTGTCATGCCTACAGGGTTGAGAATGCGACTGCGGACAAATTCAGCCCAGCTCTGTCCCGATACTCGTTCGATAACCTTTCCAGCGGTGATGTACATCAAGTTTTGGTAACCATAGCGACTACGGAAGCTGCTGACCGGCTTGAGGTATCGTATTCGCTCAACGACTTGATCTGCGGTGTAGTTCGTGTCGTACCACAGCAAGTCTCCACTGAACGTGTCCATACCACTGCGATGACAAAGCAGGTCGCGAACGGTCATTTCGCGAGTCGTCCAGGCATCGGGCATTTGAAAGGTGGGCAAGTATTTTGATACGGGATCGTCCCAGGCCACTTTGCCTTCATCCACTAAGATTGCCAGCGCAGCCGCCGTAAACGCCTTGGAATTTGAGGCGACCGCGTAAAGAGTGTTCTCATCGACGGCCTCTTTCGTGTTGATATCGCGAACTCCATAGCCCTTGGCCATCAGCACCTTATCGCCTTGAACGATGGCTACAGCGATACCGGGGACCTCCCAGTCTTTCTGGACTTTTTGAATGTACTGATCGATCTCAGCTAGCAGTGCAGCTTGATCCGCACCATTGCTGGTTGTTCCCGCGCGGCGCGAATGAAACTCCAGCTCTCCCGGCTTGCCGTCCGCATTCTTGCTGGCAACAAAGATCGACAGCGAGTCCTTGTCGGTTTTGCGGAAGGTCAGTCCAGAAAAGTAGGCTTCGTTAGCGGTTAGTTTGACCAAGGGGAAATCTACAAACTTGTCTTTCTCTTCCCAGCCTTTCATTTCGCCATCGAAATGCTTGAGCCGTAGGACTAGCGATCCATCTTTCGGGATCACGGACATGTGCTCGGTGAACTGAGTTGATCCATTGACGACAAGCTTGAACATGCCCAGCATCGAACCTCCCGAAGGCATGTTCCAAGACTCTTCGAACTTGCCGCCTAGTGCTTCGCCTTGCCAATCTCCGGCGATCCAAGCCAGTTGATCGATCGTTGCAGCAGGCGACTTGGCGTTGGCTTCAAGCTTGATCGTGTTCGGAGTGTTCTGCGCTTGCCCCCAAAGCGGTCCGACGCCAGCGACCAAAGCCAAGTAAACCGCGAGGCAACATGCCAAGTGAGTTTTAGTCGCGGATATTCTGAAGCTGAAGTTGTCTACAAAGAACGTCGTGGATTCGATGGGTCTCATGTTGTTTCGCGACGGAGAGTTGATTTACAATGTTTAGTGATTCGAAGAGCAGGCAGATTATAACCTGCAAGTGCAACCCGTGCTTCACTGGTGCTCCTGCTCCTACTCCTACTCGTCCCTCATCCTAACCTTCACCTCCAATACCCCTGAATCACTCCGATGCAAAAACTCTCAAAACTGGACTGGCGAGTGCTGTTTTTAGGATTCGGCTTGGGCGGGTGTTGCGGGATAGCCTCGCTCATGGGATTGATTAGCCTGCTTGGCAAGGACACTCCGTGGGTTGCCATGATGATGCTTATGATTGGATCGATACATGGAATCATCCTGGCTGTCCTTTGGCAAAAACGGGAGCGGATTGAACTGAAAACAGGGGTTCGCATCGCTCTCCTTACCAGTGCATTTGGTCTTCTTGTTGTCCTGTTGATACGAAATCAATTCTTAGGGCCAAGCCTCGCGACTAATTCGCTTTACATGCTTGCTTCGATCAATCTGATAATGGCCTTTACTCACCCCGTGTTGCTTGTTGGCGGAACAGACGTCAGCTCCGACAAAGCCTAGTGCTCCTGCTGCTCTTCAGACTGGCGTAGTGGGATTCTCCAGATCCTAGCCGAACGTTCCTGGATTCTATGAACAACTATCATCGGAGCTAATTCTCTGCGACGAGTTTTCGAGGTCAAAGGTTGTCGTCATCGGCAGCGTTTAAGGTTATAACAATGGCCCGCGACGTGAGTGCCCCGAGTCGACCTAGCCATCAACACACTACCATTAAGTTCGCAATGAAGACCTTCAAAAAAATCCTGGCCGCTAATCGCAGTGAGATCGCTACCCGAGTTTTTCGATCTGCTCACGAACTTGGAATTCGCACCGTAGCCATCTATTCCCACGAAGATCGTTTTGCGCTGCATCGCTTCAAAGCAGACGAAGCCTATCAGATCGGTGAAGCCGGCGAACCAATTCGATCTTACTTGAACATCCCAGCCATCGTCGAACTGTGCAAGCGATACAACATCGACGCGGTTCACCCTGGCTACGGCTTCCTCTCCGAGAACCCTGAATTCGCAGCCGCTCTGGAAGCGGCCGGAATTACTTTCGTAGGGCCAAGCGTTTCTGCGCTGCGGCAACTGGGCGACAAAGTTGCCGCTCGCGAGATCGCGATCAAGGCGGGCGTGCCTGTTTTGCCTGGTAGCTCGCAAGCCGTTACATCGCTGGAAGAAGCTCTGGAAACCGCGGCAGGTATGGGATACCCCGTCATGTTGAAGGCGGCCAAAGGCGGTGGCGGTCGAGGCATGCGGATGGTTGACAAGCCTGATCAACTGGCCGCTGCTCTTGAGTCAGCACAGCGCGAGAGCTTGACGGCATTCGGTAGCAACGAAGTGTTTGTTGAAAAGTTGGTGAAGAACGCGCGGCACCTTGAAGTCCAACTGCTTGGCGATGCACATGGCAACTTGATTCACCTTCATGAACGCGACTGTTCGGTACAACGTCGACACCAAAAGGTCGTTGAACTTGCGCCAGCCCCAAACTTAGATCCCAAGATCGCTCACGAACTACATCAAGCTTCCTTAGCCATCGGAAATGCTGTCGGATATCAAGCAGCAGGCACAGTTGAATTCCTCTACGACACCGATGCTAAGAAGTTCTATTTCATCGAAGTCAATCCTCGGATTCAAGTCGAACATACCGTAACAGAAGAGGTCACGGGAGTCGACTTAGTTCGCGCACAGATTCTCGTTTCGATGGGTTACAAACTGGGCGATCCTGAGTATCAGTTGCCGACTCAAAACGAGATCTCCGTTAATGGTTTCGCTCTGCAGTGTCGCGTGACAACGGAGGACCCGACCAATTCATTCCGTCCAGACTACGGTCGCATCAAACACTACCGAAGCTCGGGAGGCATGGGGATACGCTTGGACGCGGGAAGCGCGTTTAGCGGCGCTGTCGTCAATCCATTTTACGACTCGTTGCTCGTCAAGGTTACAGCTCGCGGTCGCTCGCTGAAAGAAGCCGCTGCAAGAATGGAACGAGCCCTGCAAGAGTTTCGTATCCGCGGTGTTAAGACCAACATTCCGTTCCTTGTGAAGATGGTTACCAACGGTATTTTCCTCAGCGGACAAGCCACGACGCGACTCATCGACAACACTCCCGACTTGGTCGTTCTGCCCAAGCGTCGAGATCGAGCGACTCGACTTCTGACATACCTCGCTGAAACCATCGTCAATGGCAATGAGCTTGTGAAGGGGCGCAACATCGCGGTGCGTCGGCAACCTGCACCTGTTCCCAAGCTAGATACCACTCAGCCAATGCCTCGGGGCACTCGCGATCTTCTCAAAGAGTTGGGCCCAGTCAAGTTCTCGCAATGGGTCCGTGAACAGAAGTCGTTACTGTTAACCGACACGACAATGCGCGACGCGCACCAATCGCTGCTGGCTACGCGTCTGCGAACTTTTGACATGCTACAGATTGCTGAAGCGTACGCTAGGCTCGCACCTCAGTTCTTCTCTCTAGAGATGTGGGGCGGCGCGACATTCGATACTTCGATGCGTTTCCTAAAGGAAAGCCCTTGGACTCGCCTTGTGGAAATGCGCGAGCGGATTCCGAACATTCTCTTCCAGATGTTGCTTCGGTCTAGCAATGCCGTTGGCTACACGAACTATCCCGATAACGTTGTTAAAGTCTTT
>CAYWNG010000532.1:3427-4881 GCA_964458685.1 uncultured Pirellulaceae bacterium | reverse complement strand
GACTGGTCACCAAATAGCCTACTGAAGGGTCCTTGGTCCGACCGTATGACTTTGCCACCCAGTAACGTTTGGGTAGCAGTTCGAAGAATCCAAACTGTCCATGGCTTGTCCATTCCCAAGTCACTCGCACTACCGGACCATAAGCTGAACTGGATTGTGTTGCTATTTTGTGTTTGACCGTAGGATCAGCCAGAAAATTGACGATCGGAACTTCGAAGTAAAAAAGGGGGCTAAAGCATTGAAAATACTCAGCAGAGCATGTTCGAACGATATCGAACTCGCTTGGCTTTGTTTTGCGCCAAAGGAGGTTCGTAACTTGGTAGGACTTAGAGCCTTCGGGTCGAAATAGCTCGAAGTTCAAATCCTTCGAGGCACAAACGACTCTCGTTCCATTCGAACGTTGTAGGAATTCGACTGCGCACGCATCGGTACCGCCGACAACCAGAAGGTACTCTCCCTTGCCGTCATCCAAGGCGATCGTGGCTGAAAGATACTTCCCAATGGCGTCTCGGTGAAAAGAGCCAAGTTCAGCTAGATCTATACCTTGAGCGCAGCAATCGTAGTATTGACAAAGCCACAAGACAAATACAGATACAGAAACCAGAAGTTGCTTCATGAACTCTTCCTTATGGCAATAACTCACTTGACCAAAAGTGCAGTCAAGTGAGTTCAGTTTCAATGGATTTAGTGTTGTCTACTCAAGGGGTGGTTCGGCATTCCTGCCACCCGTGTAGCACTTGCATCCTTCAGCGCCGGATCTACACTTGCAAGATCCTCCAGGTTTGTCTCCGCATACCTGGCCCACTGTTGCTCTCGTGCAGCCGAGAGTATCGGTGTTTGCGCATGTGGTATAACCGGTCCCGGTTTTCTGGTCGCACGCCACGTTCGTGCTACCGGAATCATCTTGAGCAAACACAGTTCCCGCCACAACAAACGATAGCAGGTAAAGCCCAGCCAATAGTCGAAAATTCTTCATCAGAGAAGTCTCCAAAAAGTGGTTAAACAACATCTAAAACGAACGACACAAAATCTATCATAGACTAAAATTTCCATCCAATCGGCCCGCTTTTGGTGTTAACGTAGAACTCGATTTGAGATCCTGGTGGCGGTGAATCGATTTCCACAATTGCTGAACTGAACGGAGCTATCGAGAGAGGGTAGTCAACGTTCAAAAGACAACGGCAACTTGCCTTTGCACCGACCACTGTTACACGATTTAAGCTAACGTTTTGAAGCGTCAGTTGAACCTTTTGCTCACTCTTGGTCATAGCGTCAAGCGAGATGACTGGGCCTCCGAAGATTGCGCGAATATGATTTCTGCAAGGATACGATAACACCACACCTGCAAACATGACTGCTACTGCAAAAAAGTAGTTTCGGAGTTTTGGTACGGGCTTTTTCAACGAGAATTGGCCAAGGAGCAAAGTGAGATGCCTTAGTCCATCCCTAACACT
>CAYWNG010000532.1:0-3417 GCA_964458685.1 uncultured Pirellulaceae bacterium | reverse complement strand
GCAAGTGCGGCTTTCTGTCTCGTTTGTCGGGATGTAGTTTTGTGGGAATCTCACTCATTTTTAAACCGCTCTTGTAAGCCATAATCAACATCTCGCTCGCAAACTCCATACCGGTGCAGCGGAGATTGAGAGCGAGGAGTTTGTCTTTGTCAAAGCCACGGATTCCGCAATGCCAATCGCGTATGGGTGTGTCGTAGAGCAGTCGTCCGATGCCACTCAATATTGGATTACCGACGTAACGATGAGTCCACGGCATGGCTCCGGGTTGGATGCCGCCGACAAAGCGATTGCCAACGACCAAGTCATATCCTTCTTCAAGTCTATTCAGCAGCCGAGCCACTTCCCCAAAGTCGTAACTACAGTCGCTGTCTCCCATAACAACGTATTTGCCTCGGGCTGCTGCGATGCCGCCACGCAACGCGGCTCCATAACCTTTTTCCTCAACATGAACAACGCGAGCCCCGTTAGCGATTGCAATCTCTGGTGAGCCATCGGTGCTACCGTTGTCGGCGATCAGGATTTCATAAGTATGCTCAAGCGAATCTGCTGAAGGCGATACGCGGCAAGGTTGGTCTTGAATCAACGCTGCCTGACAACCTGCATGAGCTTGCTGAATGCAGGCGGCAAGCGTTCGAGCTTCGTTCAAACACGGCATCAAGACGGTTACCAGGATGTTCGGCGAATCCCGATTGGGTTCAGCTTGGCTCATTCCGGCACCTCGACACTTCTACCGTCATGCCTATTGCCCAATAGGCGATAAACAGTGGCGTCTATCGTATATGCGATTTTGTGGACGCTACCATCAGCCAACACAAAGTTCGCGCCACCTGGATGAGCCGACCCGAAACTACCAATCGACATGAAGGATTGCTTGTCTTGCATCAGCGGCCAGTGCGGATGCGTGCTACGATGATTGTCGTTGTTGAAACCACCGTAAAGTGGCTCGTTATCGCCCCAATCCATGCCGCTGGTGTAGCTATCACTCATTACATACTTTTCGCCGAACAGAAACACCTTTGACGTTCCGTCAGTGAGTTCTGCCAATCGAACACCGCGCGCGATCCAGCTAATGCCCGACCAATCAGATGGCGGCTTGGGCCAACCACCCGTTGTTGTCAACAGATTCGCTTCAGCTACGGTTGCTGGCCCCCAGAAATTCAATGGCCATGTAGTTAATTGCGCAAAATCTGGCGCACCATCGCCAGCATTGACTGCGTAATCGCATCGCACCGAACCCTCTAGCGAACTGGTCATGCCAATTGGCAGCGCGCAGCTCGGGCATGTCGGGTCGAAAGCAATGGTTGCGCCGCTACGCCTCGAAGGGCAGTTGTAAATGGGAACAGACGAACTGACTCGTCGTCGTAAATCCAGATCACGTTGCGGCGCGGAGCTTGAAAGGCTGCCAAGTTGATAGATCGAGTCTTGCTCGACCAGAGGCAATAAAGAAAACGTCCAACTGCCAGGTTGACCCATTGTCGACTTTACATCTGCATAACCTTGCCATTGGAATCCCCAACCGCCCGCTGGCAACCGTCGATGGGCGGATTCAAAGTTGATTGCTGCTAAACCAAGCTGCTTCAAATGGGACTGGCACTGAATTCGGCGAGAAGCCTCTCGCACAGCTTGCACTGCTGGAAGGAGTAATCCAACAATCGCACCGATGATCCCTATAACTACCAACAGTTCTACAAGCGTAGTGCCTTCTTTACGCTCTGTTGATTGTCTCCAGAACTTGATGGTTAAATTCATAGCAAACTTTCCTGTAATTCAGAAGTATGCAACAAATTAACCGTAAATTGGTACGTTGAGCCCTGTTGAGTTCTAAGTTCTACAACTACGCCAAGATTCGCCGGACGTACGTCGGAGTTCGACTCTTTTTTGAATGTCAGCAAGACTGCTCGAGCCGGATAGCCGCTCGTCGATACGTACGAAACAACAGACGGATGAACGCACTCGCAGGACGATATAATTGAGGAGATATCCTCGTTAGCAGAAAGCCCGATCTGCTCTTGCGGCACGCAAAAATAGCTTTCTCGATTTGAAAAAACCACGCCGGCATTAATGATTACAGGGCTGCCGGTCTTTAATGTAGCTGAATTGCTGCTAGTGGGTGTCGAAAAAACATCGCCACTGCATCCGCAGAGCACCAACACAACTAGACCACTACCCAGAAAACAACCGGTAGTTCTGTAGTTCTGTAGTTCTGTAGATCTGTAGTTCGGTTGCATAGTGAACTGAACAAGACGAACTCCTTCGGGCTGCTTGGACTTGAGCAAGAAAGTTCTCTTGGTTGTTTTAGCCGATTTAAACTGGCATTGCAAGAATATTCCACCAAAATTTATTGGTAAGGAATTTCTGTTGGGGGGCTAAGTGGTCCCCCGTAGTTCCTCTTGACTCTTTTGAACGGTCACTGCTGATTGATGTAGTTGTTTCATACACGTCCTAGACGAGATTTTCGAAGGTCTGCCGTGGCGTAGTCTTCGAAGAAGCTGAATGTCGCTTGCATTCGTTCTGAAAGAGCTTCGGAAGTTGTGTTGCTATCTGCCGACGACTCGCCTTCGCCAACGGTTTGCGAGTTCAGGAAGTTGATGACTGCCAGCGCATCCGACGCAGAAATTCGCCCATCAAGGAAAGTATCGTAATAGACCGGTGGAACCTGTAGAGCAATCTGGGAGAGGACGCGATTGGCTCCGCTGTTTAGATAGTTAATAATGGCCAAAGCATCGCTAGGGGTGATCGTTCCATTGCCTGAAACATCAAGTGGAGTTGAATAGTTGTGCCAAGCGCTCTCATTGTCAATGATGTCAAGTACAGCTATGGCCGAGGCAGTGCTACTCTCGGCAAATATCACGACATCTTGAAAACTGTAGCGTCTGTCGTTGATGACGGTGATGTCGAAACTGATCGATTCAGCATTCGCCGGAATTGTGACCGTCGTTGGAATCTGAATTCTATCTGTATCGTTGGTGTTGAGGCTGACAACAAATTCGCTTAGTAGATCGGTACCCGCTGGCCTACGCACGGTCGCCTGTGTCGTACCGATCGACTCGGCCACCGATGGTTGGCTCAAGTTCATCGACATCAAGCCTTGTATACTTACGAAGTTTGAGAGTTCGGACGTTCCGCTGTTTGCTACGTGTGCGAGCGCTACTAAGTAATCGTTAGGTGCGATCGAACTCGCAAGAGCTATGCTCCAAGTGGCGTTGCCTTCTTTGTCGGAAATGACCTCCAACTGCTGAAGTGGAACGAGGTTGAGCGGACTTGGATGACTAGATTGCCCAGCCAGGACTTCGATAGTAACGCGAGTGTAGGCCGTTGTGTTGATATGACCCGCAATCAATGTTTGCTGATCGTCCATCACCGCAGCATCAATCACTGGAGTGTTTTGCAATGCGTTAGGACCAGTATCTCGATCCA
>CAYWNG010000531.1:0-4894 GCA_964458685.1 uncultured Pirellulaceae bacterium | reverse complement strand
CTGCAAGGCTGCTTGCCAATGTCTCCAGCCAAGCAGCTTCGCTGGTCGGCAGCATCCCAAACTGTCGCATCAAGTCAATCTGATCGGGGAATAGTGGAGTTGTTGGATAGGCGACGCGAAAGAACAGGTAGTCTAATCCGCCAGTGACCTTTCGGCCAAACTGCTTGAGCATGAAGAGAGCCTGAGCACGGTGATGAACGCCGTGGTTAGCGACGTGCACTAACATGTCGCTCAAGGGATTGCAGTGCTCGTTTTGCTTCCAATCTTTGTAAGTGATCGATTCACTCCACGCGTTTTCGCGACCACCGTCAATGATCTCCCGACGCAGTGCGGAGGTCGCTTTCAGCCCAGCAGCGATGGCTTCAACGGAGATGCCTTCGGGATTCAGGGGAAAGGTTCGCCAAGGCTTGCGTTGCCAACGCTCAAGCCAGATTTGCTCGGCTGAAAGGATGTGGAATAGAGTAGCTCGGAGCGAGCCAAACCCCATCTCCAAGGTACCGTCTAGCTGTTCGTCGGTAAGCCCTTGAGCCAATTGGAGCAATCGACCGTTTGCCCAATCGCTGTACTGATAAAGCGATTCAATCATCTAGTTCCCTCACGAGCAAATCCAAAACCCAATTGCAACAATCATAGGAGTACGAATACTATTTTGGCCAGAGCGACGCGAAGACCAACCCCACGCGAAAGAAGCGTGAGTTGATGCAGAATGCTCAATATAGCAAAGTTGCTGTCCAACAATCGCAGATTGCAAACGGACGATCGCAGATCTTGTAGAATTCCAGCGATAGTTGAACCGCAAATTTCAGATTTGAGCCCACTTATTCGAGTATTGCGAGAAATCCCGGAATTTGGCTGTCCCTCCGTTCGAAGTTTGCTCGCTTATGGAGACGACGGTAATCAATCCAGTAAGGGAGGAAGTGAGAATGTCGCCAAAGTCTATTTGCGTTCTTTTGATTGTTAGTTGTTTCACGTCGATGACGCGCGCCGAGTCGCTCAGAGAGGATAGAGACCCCAAACCGTATGTCGAGGCTTTGGAGTCGCTTCAAAAGGCTAGAAAAGAGCTTTTCTCAAAGGCGAGCAAATTGATGGAAGCAGATCAAAAGCTCCGCTTAGAGATCACAGAGGACGAGAAGCGATCAGCCCAACAGGCATTCATTGCTGCTTCAACTCCGCCTGTTCGAGTGACTTCAAACACCTATGTTCCCAACTCAAAATCAAACTCTAGCCGATCCAAAGACTCTAAGTCAAAATCCTCCGATCGCTCCAATCGAAATGATCGCGATGCCGTCACCGTCGTCAGCGCGGTGAACCAGACTAACGTGATACAGATGGCTAACCTGCAAAGTAGCTTCTGGAAATACCAGAGTATGATGAAGCAGTCTGGCTTGCAGCAAAACAATTCTGAGTTCCATCGATTGATGACAGAAATGCAACTCAACCAGATCAGCTTGTGCAACCTAGCTGACATCTATGGACAGCTTTCGCAATCCGAGTCGCAAGCTGCAATCGAAGCGGTCGAAAAGTGGTTGGAAGATGATCCGACGAACATTGGTGCGATGCTAGTGCGTGCGGCGGCGCTTCGGAACTTAGGTGAAATTGAATTTGCTAAGCAGATTGCGACCAACGTTGAAAAACTACCAACGCCTGCTTGTCCGCTGGCTGCAACGTTGGTTGCCCAGTGTCTTTACTTGGAAGGAAACACAGAAGCAGCCATCGATCACCTCACAGAAGCAATTCGAGTAGCTAAAGGAAGCAAGATTGAGAATCCTTTAGTCGTTCGAGCCTTCCTACATGCAGCTAGCGGAGCGATGCCCAAAGCTCTAGCCGATATTCGCAAGGCCTGCAACGTCGACAAATCACAACCTTATTCCAAAGCAGTATCTGCACTTCTTGAAATCGAAAGCAACAAATCCAAAAGTGTTCCAGCTAAACTACACATGGAAGATGCGATGCGAACCGCGTTCGATAAATGGTGGCAATTGCATGAGATCCAGTCCATCATCCTGGCCAAGACTGGCGACTTCGCAGGGGCAGAGGAGTCCATAACTCGGGCGATCGATCAAACTTACGGACCTCGGAACGCTCGACTTCAAACGACGCTGGCGTCCTATAAGCAGAAAGCCGCTCCAAACCTAGATTGGCAAGCGTTTCTTGCATCGCAATGGTCGGCTTTCAAGATGTAGGAAGCTAAAGAACTCAAGCGTACCCGAACTTCTCGGCGTAGTCGCGACAGTAGCCCATGACCTCTCGCTCCCAATCTCCGTCGGCCCGATGCTTGTTAGGGCGATAGTCCTTATGCCCGACAAGCTTTTCGTCCAAAGCTGGAGCAATCTTTTCAAAATCGCCTAACTCCAATTGCTCGTAGATCTTTTGAACCGTCAGCTTGGGGTCAGCTACTAAGTCTTCGTAGCGAATTTCCATAATCTGATTGGACGGCACGGACTGTCGCCCCAAACAATAGCCTTGGTACATCGTGTCCAAACAATCACGGACGTATTGAATCAGTTGATCTTCGTTAAAGCTGTCATGCAACGATTGAACCTCGTCTAAGGCACGCCATAATCGCATGGTTGAAGGAAACAACTTTCGCGGGTCGCGTGTTAGGTGAATGAACCGAGCGTTAGGGAACATCTTGTAGAGTTCTGCGATCCGCCCAGTGTGCGTTGGACTTTTCAGCACCAATCGCTTCCCTGGGTTAGCAACGGTCAGTGCCTTCAACAACCAAGTGAAGCCGCTTTTCCAGTGCTCTAACTGCTCGTCGGTTAGTTGCGAGAAGTTCAAGTACTCCAAGTGCTTGTCTTGTGTTTGTGGAAAGGCAATCCGCAAATAGGGCGAAGGCAGTCCCAAATTCATCAATGCGAATTCGTCTTCTTGCGGCAATAGCCATCCAGCGGCCATCTCATCCATGGGCCGCTTCTTGGGAATCAAGAAGGCACCATAACGAGTAATGATCCGGCCGCTAATTAAAAAGTGCGATGGTGCAAAGCATTGGTAAGTGTTCGGCGACGCTAACGCCGGATTGCTGACCAGCAGCTCATGAAGCAGCGTCGTACCGCTGCGCCAATGGCCAAGGATGAAGATCGGCGCTTGCTCGATCTTGGCTCGCGCAATCTTACGTCCCAAAAACAGATGCTGAATCGACGCCAACAATTCGTTGATCGGAGTGATCGCCGATACGCCCACAGAGATATGTGCTCGTGGCACGGTGATCTGAAATCGATTCCGAATGAGCAAGCTCCACCAGACCTTGGGACGCATTCCATGCCAGAACCTAGGTGCCCAAGTCGGATAGAGATTAGTTGGAGTTCGCTCTTCGGTTGAATTCATCGCTTAGCGGTTGGGGGCTAAGGCCGTTGCTTGGTAAAGTTGCATTGGACCTACTCGGTAGATCATCTCTACAAGATAGGTTAAGGCGGAATCCAAAAAGTTGCTACTTCAAACTAGAGCTTGTTCGGTGTCGTATTTGCGGTTTGCGGGAAGTCCGTGAAGCGAAGGGGAAGAAGAAGAAGAAGAAGAAGAACAGTCGCCTGCGGCTTGCCGTTAAACGATTTCACGCAAAGTCGCCTCTGCGGCTTGCCGTTAAAAACCGTTAAACAATCAGCCTAGAAAGCCAAACAGCCTCAATTCGATTGCTCGAACGAGGCTGTTGGGAATCTTACTTGCTCGTTTGGCGAAGTAAATCGTTGTGCACTACGCCCAGCAAATGTGCTAGTTCTTACCAGTAATTCGCATGCCGTAGAACGATCGGTGAACGAAAAAGCATGCAACTGCGAACAAAACGGCAGCGATCGCCAAGGTCATCGAAATGGAATACTTAGCTTGAAAATCGGTCGCCACAGGTTGCTTACTGAGGCTGACCGCCAGTTCAACAGCCAAAAGTCCAAACAATGTCGTGAACTTGATGATCGGATTCAAAGCCACCGAAGATGTGTCCTTGAACGGGTCGCCGACGGTGTCACCAACGACGGTAGCCGCATGCAGATCGGTTCCTTTTTCCTTGAGTTCAACTTCCACGACTTTCTTCGCATTGTCCCAAGCTCCACCAGCGTTAGCCATGAAGATCGCTTGGTAAAGTCCGAAAATGGCGATCGAAAAGAGGTAGCCGATAAAGAAGAACGGCTCGACGAACGCAAAGGCCAACGAGATGAAGAACACAGCGAGGAAGATATTGAACATACCTTTCTGAGCGTACTTCGTGCAGATCTCAACTACCTTCTTGCTGTCCTCGACCGATGCTTTGGTCACTCCGTCCAGCTTGATGTTGGCCTTGATGAACTCAACCGCGCGATAGGCCCCCGTGGTTACAGCTTGCGTCGAAGCTCCTGTGAACCAATAGATGATTGCTCCACCGCTAATCAACCCAAGAACAAACGGAGCGTGCAACAAGGAGAGGTTTTGAACCAAAGCCGGATTCAGCTTGTCGGTGAGGCCAATGATGATGGAGAAGATCATCGTTGTCGCACCCACAACCGCTGTACCAATTAGCACTGGCTTAGCAGTAGCTTTGAAGGTGTTCCCAGCTCCATCGTTCTCCTCCAAGAAGTGCTTAGCTTTATCAAACTGCACATCCATGTTGAAGTCTCGCTTCAGCTCTTCCTTGATGTTGGGCTCGTTTTCGATGAGCGACAGTTCATACACCGACTGCGCATTGTCAGTCACTGGCCCATAAGAATCCACAGCAATGGTCACAGGTCCCATTCCCAAGAATCCAAAGGCGACCAATCCGAACGCAAAAACGGCTTCGGCCAACATGAAGGAACCTAACCAAGACTTTTGTATCACACTGCCATCGGTAAGGGTGACATCCACCACTCCTAAGCCCGCAAACAGATACGATGCGGCCATCAAGCCCACGATACCCAGTCCCAGCCAAAATCCTGAGAAGTTACCAGCG
>CAYWNG010000530.1:0-4917 GCA_964458685.1 uncultured Pirellulaceae bacterium | reverse complement strand
GACCCTTAACTGGATCTGGGCTATTCCACTTGGGCAGTTAAGAAAACCGGACGCTCTCCCCCGCTACCGATGATCCGAGAGAATTATTAGATTTTCGATCGCTTTCTGACACATCAAGAAAAGATCTTCTTCAGGTACCGCGCGTTGGCTCCGTAATTGCCGCGAACGTCGCGAGGATTCTTGGCGTCGCGAGATCGTTCCATTACCAGCCAACCGCTCCAACCCATTTGATCCAGAGTCTGCTTCACGGCTTGCATGTTGAGTCGCTGGTTGTGTTCGAGCCAAACGCCGTCTTCGTCGGTACAGTGAATCTGACAAATGCGTTCCTTGCCGAGAGTCCGAAGCTGTTCGATCAAATCGCGGCCCTTTTGAAGAGCGTTGGCAAAATTGAAGTAGCTGCGGACTGCTGGCGAACCGATCTCTTCTAGGATCTGAACTTCACCCTGCGCGTCGAGAGCAGTTTCTACGCCGACGACCACTCCCGCGTCCGAGGCCATCTTGGCGACCTCCTTCAAGCGTTCAACCACCGCGGGGCGACGGTCTGGATGCAACACTAAATCATCGCGGACGCCCAACGGAAGAAAGGCGACCTTGACTTCCAGTTGCACCATTGTCTCGATGCAATCGGCAATCATCTTGCGGTAGGTCGGACGCTCAGAAAACGACTGAGCGTAGAAGCCTGACATGGCTATCGAACAGAAAGCCACGCCGTGCTTGGCGGACTCGTCCTTAAACGCCTTCCGCACATCCGCTTGGGCCAAAGCGTTGTCAAACGTCTCGCGATCGCCCAGCGACCCCATGTCGATTTCAACACCATCAGCGCCGATCTCGTGAGTCAACCCGATCGCGCCAAGTTTCTGTCGCTTAAGGATCATCCAGTCGCAAACACCAATTCGATATCGCGGAGATTGCGAGCAAGGAGCCGAACCAGCCAGCGAAGCTACGCCCATCACTGCCGACGCAATAGACGCTCGACGCACGAACTCGCGTCGATTCAGGTCTGAAGAACGGTTATTCAGCGATTCACGTTCTACTTGCTGATTCGCTTTTTCCATCGCGTCATCTCCTTGTCGATCAGTTCTCCAGGCTTTGTAGTAAAGTAGTCGTAGCCAACCTTATTCTTCGAAGCCATTTCGCTAAATGTATCATAGACGATCCCATCTTGAGCTCCTGCAAACAGCGGCTTGAACGACTGCACATCGTAAAACCGAGCCCAGTAGACTTCGGTCGAGCTCGGATCGGCTACATAGTCTGTCTTGCCCGCGCTGTTGGTCGTCTTACGAAGTCCCGTAACACGGTGCTGATCCAACCACTGCACGCCCGATTCAATCATCGTGGATGTTTGAGCATTGATCGGACCCTTTCGCATCAAGTACTTGAGCAGCGAAGCGCTTTCGGCACCGCTCAGCGAAGGGGGCTCTTTCTTTCGCGCAGCAACGGGGCTCAAGTTCAGCGGGTCATGCTGAGCACACCAAACGGTTCGTAATCCGCCCACTTGCACTTGAGCCATCGAGAGACAGTTTAAGCCTCGATCGTAAGCCTCTCTCGCTCGTCGCCTTAAATCTTCCGGCACAAACTTGAACGACTCACTTTGCTCATACACATCCTGCAATAACTCAAGAGCGTGTAACATGGCATCGTCGTTGAACGTGATGGCCTCGTGATACCCAGGCTCGACCGGATAGTTCTGCGGCCATCCTCCGTTGGGATATTGAGCCTCCAGAATCCATTCCAGTCCGCGAAACGCACTATCCTTTGCTGCGACGTTCGATGTAATCGAGTGATACTTGGCGAGAAATCGAATCTGCTCGGTAGTCGATCGATTGTCCAACGTTCCACAATAGTGCCAAATGTTTCCTTGCTGGCTTGTCCAATGCGTTCCCTTGATTCGCGGTCCTGCAGCATAGTTCACTGACTTGGACCAGCCGCCGCTTGGAGTCTGAAAGCTGATCACGGTCTCGGCTAGCTTGATGGCTTCGTCGCTTGAAAACCAAGCGTCTTGCCTCTTGGGATCGATTGCAAACTGAGCGCTAGTGTTTGGTGCTGGTTGTGGTGCGGAACGCCCAGCTTGTCGACACTCCTCGAACATCGCCGCTTGCTCTTTAGCGAATCGATCTTCGGACTTCTTCAAGTAGGCAAGCCATTGAGTCTGTGTTTGTTGCTCGAGGATCGCAAGTCGCTCGTGAGTTAACAACTGAAGCTTGCGAGGCTTTCCAGCAACTCCTGGAGTGTTAGCAGTGGCAGGCACATCCTGCGCTGCTAACACCGCGGGCGCTGCTATCGATGTGAGCAACAATAGTCTTAAGAAAAACAGTCTTACTAAAAACACTGGCATGACTGCGCCAATTTGAAAGTGGAAGCTTACTCAAGGACATTACAGTTTACCTTAACCCTATTTGATGCTTCTGTAGTACTTCAGAATTTCGACAAATGGACAACTTCCTCCATATGTCAACATTCTTGTGCCGATCTCGAAGACGTCCGCCGTCTTGGCGTTAAGGAACCTTACTCACTAGTCCCCGTGGTGAGAAATGAAGAGAAGGAGCTCAAAAAATGAGATTTAACTTGAGGCGATTGATCGCCGTAGCAGGTATCACTGCTATTGTCGGCACAGCTTCACACGCGGGTGTTCGCGATGTAAGTAAGTCCAACAATGTGGTAGCCCGTACTGTTTCGACTTACAACGTCATTGCACCTACAGCAACATCGGACTGCGAAGGTTGCGCACCGGTTAGCTGCTGTGACAACAACTACTCTTGCTGCGACTCTGGTTGTGAAAAGCCAGGCATTCTTTCCAAGCTATTGGGAAGCCCAAGCGACCGTGGTTGCGACGAGAGCACTTGCTGTGACTCAGGTTGCGGACTGTTCGACAACGTGCGCGGATGCGACTCGGGATGCGGCAAGCCAGGCTTGCTAAGCTTCATCAAGCCAAGCGACCGATGCTTCGATGATTTCTGCGCGCCGGTTACAAATCCAGTCTTCTTTGAAGACCCGCGCACCGTAACGCAAGTGCGCTTCCTTTTCATCAACCATGAATTGCCACGCGCTTTGGGCGGAAACTCGGTTCAAGTTTATGCAGCTCAAGTTCGCCTAGCGTTGACTCAGCGTTTGAGCTTGATTGCAACCAAAGACGGCTTTGTCTACACCAAGAGTGAAACGCTGGACTCCGGCTTTGCTGACATCGCTGCTGGTTTGAAGTATAACCTGTACCGCGATCCAACAGCCGGACGCCTTCTTAGCGTTGGCGCGGTGATCGAAGCTCCAACTGGCTCAAGAAAAGCACTCCAAGGCAACGGCGGCGGTGAATGGAATTTCTTTGCATCGGCGGGAACTCGAATACTGGGCAGCACCAAGTCTCACTGGATTAGCACTGGTGGATTGCGACAGCCCAACAACGAATTCTCCGAAAACCGTTTGATGTATTGGAGCAACCATTTCGACTATCGCTTGAACACAGTCAAACCATTGTTTGTGTTCACCGAAATTCACTGGTGGAACTATCTTAGCGACGGTGGAGCCTTCGGGGGAGCAGTGCAAGGCGGCGACCTGTTCAATCTAGGTTCGCCCGGTGTCACCGGCGACAATTTGGTCACACAAGCTGTCGGATCGCGATATGTTTACAATCGCAACGTCTCGCTCGGCGGTGCGTTTGAATTCCCAGTCAGCGAAAAGAAAGGTTTGATGGAAAATCGAATGACATTCGACTTGATCCTTCAGTATTAACCGATTCGCGTTCTACTTGAGCATCATGAATGCCATGGATCCCCGTCCATGGCTTTTCCTTTTGGTGCAGCTCAATAGTCGGAACTACAAGCCTCACAACAAATCTTCTTGGCAGCACTCGATGGGGCAAAATCGTACGCTCAATAGGCATTTACGGTACAACCTGGAATGGTTGCTTTCAAGCGATCTAAAGCGGTAGAAGAAACCGGCGATTGATAAAACTCGACATGCTTCAGTGACTTCATTTTCGCAAGATCCTTGATGCAAGCGTCCGTGATGCGTTGACTTCCCAGGCACAGCACTTCGAGTGCTGATAACTGAGAGATGCTGGCCACGCCAGCATCAGTAACCTCCGATGTATGCAATCCAAGGTTTTTCACTGACGGCGAGAGCTCCCCGAGTGTGGTGCCTGCAATACGAGTCCTTTCCAATTGTAGAGACTCCAGTTTTGTTAATGCGGCGAAATGACGGACCCCTTGATCAGTGATCGGAGCATCAAGGATGATTAGGTGCGCGAGGTTGGGAAGGTTCTGTACCACTTTTATGCCGTTGTCACTGATCGGAATATCGTAGATGCTTAGGCTCTTGAGCTTGGGAAACTGCTGCAACACTTGCATACCGTTGTCACTGATCTGACATCCAACTAGTTCCAACCAAGTCAATTCGCTGGCCGACCTAACTGCAGCCAGGGTCTCATCTGTCACGCTTGGACCGGAAAACCTCAACAATTCCGTCTTGGGCAGTTCGTTGACGCTAGGAAGTAAGTTTAGGTTATCTCTTACGTTTGAACTAGGTTGGGCTTTTGGAGTCGCGAAGTAAATTCGCCAGCCTGGATTGGCCGCGTGCAGGGCAACAATGTCCGCTGCACTTAGCGCTTGCTCTCTGACGATCAAGTCGAGATTCGATTGCGCCCCATGCAAAGCCTGCCAGCCATCTTGAGCTTCTGTACATTGTTCAATGGTGAGCGAGGACAGGTCCTTTATTCCACGGATGGAATTCAAGAGCGGAGTTGAAAGGGAGCATTGCGCAAGACGCAGGGAGAACAAACGCGGATGCTGCTGTAGTGCATCCTTCGGGTCATCCAGCTTGACATTCTCTAAGCTCAACTCGTTGAGTTCCTTTAGGCCGTTCAACTTTCCTAGGAATTCATCAGTGACATTCGGGCCGTATAGTTGAAGCGATCGTAAATTTGGA
>CAYWNG010000529.1:943-4942 GCA_964458685.1 uncultured Pirellulaceae bacterium | reverse complement strand
GGATTTACATCGGTCGCCGGTTCAAGAACGACACCGAACGGCTCGAAACTCTCTTCCAGCTCTATACCGAAATGACGAGGGGGAAGAAGTAGGAATGAGAAATTTCAACTCAGGTATTGGGACAGAGCAGTGGACGGCAACTGTTAAGGCTGGCTTAACAGTTCAGAACCGATCAACTGTCAAGGATTGCTTGACAGTTCATTCGCTTGCTCTGTTCGTCCAGCAGTCAGTTGTCAAGGATTTCTTGACAACTCAAGACCACGCAGATTCACCACCATTTTGAAAGAGAGGCAATTATGAGCTCAGTTACGATCGAAGTCGATTTGCCCGAAGACTGGGCACGCTTTAGCCTCCCGCCGGCGCTCGATGCACGGCTGACCGCGTTACTCGACCAGCAAGATCAATCAGGGGAATTGACCGAGGCCGAGCGGCAAGAGGCAGATGCGCTGTGTGAACTTGTCGATATGCTCACGTTGCTCAAGCTTCGCGCCGAACGGGCCTCGCGGAGGTAACTCGTGAGTCCTCATATCCCAATGCTATTAGCTCAGGAAGTTCGTGAAAGAGCCAAGGAAGCCTGTGAATACTGCCTGTTGCCCCAGAATTCGCAAGAAGCAACGTTCCACATCGATCATGTCGTTCCTCGGCGCGAAGGCGGTGAGACGGAGGCGGCGAATCTTGCACTTGCGTGCGTGACTTGCTCGCTTCGCAAAGGTGCAAGGATGTTCGCGCTCGACCCGCACAGTCAATCGACCGTTAGGTTATTCCATCCTCGCGAAGACACTTGGTCCGAGCACTTTCGCCTTAACGATGAGTTTGAGTTCGAGGGTTTGACGCCAACTGGACATGCCACGATCTCTGCACTTGCAATGAATCGACCAGCCATCGTTTCGATCCGCAAGGAACTTCATTTCATTGGACGCTTTCCTGGAAAGCGATAGCCATTAGGAATTGAGAATTAGGGATTAGCAGATGAAGGAAGATAACGTCGTTCGCGATAAAAGCTACGCCTTTGCAGCGCGGATCGTGAAGGCATGTCGACATCTCGTTGACGAGAAGAAGGAGTATGTGCTGAGGAAGCAGTTGCTTCGATCTGGGACATCAATAAAAGCCAACTCCGATGCAAAATCCTAATTCCTCATTCCCAATTCCTAATTCCAATTCGTTGCCAGGGGTTAGCGCATGCTACGCCGGCGACGGAAAATCGATAACGTCGAATGCGATGGGAATGCGTGCCATGCAGCAGCGTGTGTGGCAGTTTCGTGGCGAGCAGTACTTGCTCTTGAAGTCACCACCAGCATCGGGCAAGAGTGGTTTCTTGTTCCATTGCCAGTGGTGGAAGAAGTTGTCGAGCGGATCAAAGATGGCTCGATCAGCAACTATGTGTTTGATGTGGAAACCGCGAGCATGAAGCTAAGGGGAACGGCGTCTTGAAATACGACATACCTCAGCAACTGTCTGGCTGGCTGTCTTGAAAACCATACGAAATCAATCGCCGAGTGAGGGACTATTCGATTGATTTTCGCATTTCTGTCTTGGTGAACAAGATACTGAAGTTCTTAGTCGAAGCTCAAGATTTTTGAGGCCCCCATGATCCGACGACTATTTCAAGTACTGCCCGTATTGGCAGCGATCTTTACGGTTTTTACCTGTGTCCAGGCAACTCGAGGTCAGGACGCAAGCCAAGCGAACACAGCTCCGGCCACTGCTGCCACGCTAAAGATTGGCGATCCTGCACCTAAAATTCAAGTGGACCATTGGCTGGGCGGTCAACCAGTTGAGTCGTTTGCAAAGGGCAAAGTTTACGTAGTCGAGTTCTGGGCAACATGGTGTGGCCCGTGTTTGAAGGCCATGCCTCATTTGAGCGAATTGGCCGAGCAGCATGCGAAAGAAGGCCTGATTGTCATTGCGATGACCAAGGCCGACGAAGGCAACACGCGCGAGGCAGTTGAAGAGTTTATCAAAGGACCAGGCGCAAAGTACGCTTTTCGATTTGCCTTCTGCGAGGGAGAAACAACGTATCGCAATTACATGGACGCTGCCGAGCAGAAAGGTATCCCGTGTAGTTTTGTGATCGACCGCGAAGGCAATGTGGCTTACATAGGTCATCCGCACGATCTCGACTACGTTCTCCAGCGCGTCGTCAAAGGGCAGTGGCGCGGTCAAGCTGATGCGGACGAACTGCGTTCGGTAAATGAATCGATTGCCAAGCTGGGTGAGTTGGCCCAGAAGGATCCAGACAAAGCTCTCGAGATCACAAAGCATGTTCGTCGGGTCAATCCCAAACGGACCAAGAGTCTCGATTTCGCCTACGCGGAAGTGATGGTCTTCTGTCAAAAGAAAATGCATGACGAAGCCAAAGCTTCAATTGAGTCCTTTCTCGACGGCTCAAACAAAACGATCGAATGGGGAGCTGTCGCCATGCTCAGCGGCGTACTGGCTTCCAACGAGATGAATCCCGAAGGCAAGCATCGCGAATATGCGATGACGAAAATCCAAGCGGCAGAGGATGCGTTGAAAGACGACTGGTCAAACCTCGTCCAGGTCGGTGTGGCTTATCAACTCTCGGGCGACAAAGACAAGTTCAAGGCATGTATGGAAAAGGTCATTAAGCTCTGCCCCGACGAACAAATGAAAAAAGCTCTGCAATTAGCAATTGAAGTCCAGGCTAAATCACCCTAAGTGCACAACGAACCGGACAGAAAATTATGTGACAACAAATATCGTGTCACTCAATTTTTTGTCAGTTCTAATGAAGCGCTTCGATGCAACCAAACGTTGGTGGGGCGAGAAGTTTCAAGAAAATTGTCCTTTCCGCTGAGGGGATTGCCGTCCAAATATCGCATGAGCCTGCGCACACACCCCTCATTGTGCGAAGTTGCCCAATCTTTTGGGCTAGCTAAGGAATCTTTGATCTTTTTCCAAATTTCGAGAAACAGTCGATCTGGCGCGGTGCACTAGTACCAGTGTCGAAGTAGGTTTTCGGGGGACTCGATTGATTGCGAAAAGGTGAGAGCTTCTCCTACATGTTCGTTCAAACCTGATTGGTCATCCAAGGCATCGAAATCTCGAAACCGTCATGCAGCCATCCGTAGCGCATATAAATCAGCTGCTGGCCCAAGCGAAGGGTGGGTCCCGTGGGGCGGTAGGCGATTTGTTGTCTGCCTATCGCAACTATCTGCGGAATCTAGCTAGCCAACGGCTCGGGGGTAAACTGGGCGGGCGCGTCAGTCCGTCCGACCTGGTTCAAGAAACATTGCTGGCGGCTTGGACCGACTTTGAGTCATTTCGAGGAGTCGAGGCATCCCAGTTTTCAGGTTGGCTCAGGACGATTCTGCTTCGCAAGATTTCGGCCGCTGTAGCAACGCATCTGAATACTTCGAAGCGGGATGTGAGTCGCGAACTCTCTTTTTCGCCCATGCTTGGCTCCTCAGTCACCGAAGTGACCCAAGGACTCTCAGGCCGGGAAGCGACTCCGAGCGCAATTGTTTCGATTGACGAAGACACCTTATTGGCTCAAAAACTCTTGACCAACTTGCCCGAAGAGTATCGGCAAGTGATTCAATGGCGAAATCTGGATGGCATTCAGTTTAACGAGATAGCCAAACGGCTTGGCAAAACCTCGGGAGCGACCAGGTTAGTTTGGTTGCGAGCCATTCGGATGCTGCGAGAAATGCATCAGTCAGCGAGTGAGCCATGAAATCCGAAAGCACTTCGTCGGTCTTTACTGATACCGCTCTGGATTTCGAAGTCTTACCAGAGTCGCTGCAAACATTACTTGCCGAGGCAGTTGATGAGTACGTTATCGCGATTGAGGAAGGATGTCGGCCCAATCGTCAAGAGTTTTTGGAGAAGTATGAATCCATCGCGTTGCAACTAAACGCTTACCTGGACCAGGTCGAATGGCTGCAGGACGAGACGAGCGCGATTTCCGGGCTTCGCAGCCGATCGAACATAGAATCGTCTACCGGCCTGGCCTACGAAGACTTTGAGATTGGCTCC
>CAYWNG010000529.1:0-933 GCA_964458685.1 uncultured Pirellulaceae bacterium | reverse complement strand
GAACTTGGACGCGGCGCGATGGGCATTGTTTATCGCGCCTTCCAGAAATCACTGCAACGGTGGGTGGCCATTAAAGTATTGGCTTATGGCGCGGTGCTGGATGAGCAGCGGTCACAACGCTTTTGGCGCGAAGCCCGCATTGCCGGAGCACTCGAACACCCAGGCATAGTTTCGGTCCACGGCTTTGGCCGACACAAAGATGTTTGCTTTTACGCGATGAACCTGGTCGAAGGCAGGTCGCTCGACCAACACATTCGCGATGCAGAACTGAGCCAAGCAACCCTAGAAAACGATTCTGATACCGATTTCGCTTCAAGCAGTCACGGCAGAGAATCGACGCGCCGCGCGCACGACTCTCTCATTCGGGGACAAAATCGCTTTCGCAATATCGCCAGGCTTGTTGCCGAAGCAGCCGACGCGATTCATGCTGCGCATGAGGCTGGCGTCATTCATCGCGATATCAAACCTTCCAATCTCATAGTTGACTCGCAGGGTCGAGTTAAGGTGACTGATTTTGGATTGGCGATCGATACGGCCGACTTGCAACTGACGCGTTCCGGCGAAGTGGTCGGGACCATTCGCTACATGAGCCCTGAGCAAGCGGCCGGCAAGCGTGGCGTAGTCGATCAACGCAGCGATGTTTATTGCTTGGGGGCAACGCTGTACGAATTGCTGACCTTGAAGCCACCGTTTGACAACGACTCGTTAGCTGAGATTGTGCGGCGCAAAGAAGAGGGGCTGCTCACGCCACCCAGAAGTATCGACTCGCAGATCCCGCGCGCGCTGCAAACCATTGTGCTTAAAGCCATGCGAGCCGATCCCAGAGATCGGTATCAGACAGCTTGCGATGTCGCCGATGACCTACGCAATTTCCTCGGTGGCAAGCCAATCTCTGCGGTCGATTTGACGATCGTGGAAATGGCAACCAGTTGG
>CAYWNG010000528.1:0-4945 GCA_964458685.1 uncultured Pirellulaceae bacterium | reverse complement strand
CTGCGTCCCACCATTTCGCGGCGTGAAACACTTCTAGATTTCGGAGTGCAAAAAGCGATGCAAGGGTCCGATCCATCGATCGCAGGTCTATTAACGAAAGGTAGTTTAAGTTGCTTAGCCTGCCAACTGGTGCGAGAGTTTCGAAAATCTTACTCGGCAAGCCCACATTTTGCTAGTCAAACCCATTCTAGACGTACTTGATCGTAGTATATGGTTTCGAACCCATCAGTCTCGCGTACGGGTTCGTGGTTTGCTTTGGAAAAAACTTTCGCGTTGCCAAATGGATCGATGTAGTGTATTTCAAAATCCCTTCTTTTTCCGAACTCAAGAACCATCACGTCGTCGGTCCATATATTTAAAAAGCCAGCGGATGAAAGCACCGCATCTTTGGCGTCCGTCAACGTTGAAAGTGCCTGTATTCGGAAAGAAGGATCATGTCCCGCATACTCGAGGTACAAATAGTCTCCATAGATCGGTGTCTTCCAGCTCAATGGCTCGATGCGTTCATAGCGATTCTGCCGCAGCAATTCTTTGTTTGTTGGTAATGCAATGTGAGAGTTTTGTTGCCCAATTCCATCAAGCATTCGAGGGAAAAAAGTCCTCAATGTACTGCTCTGCGTTTGGACGTCCGTTCCAGGCAATCATCAGATCTCGGAGGGTAATTTCGTACATCATGTCAATCCGGACGAACGACCGACACCACCGAACACAAACTGTTGACTCAAAGCAATTCCAAAACGCGGGTCAAGTGCACTCGTGTGAACGCCTTTGATTCTTCGATTCTACATGTGGTCGTTTGAGCGATCAATACTGTTAGCACAACGAGAAGCGTACCACTTTCGAAAATTCCTATTGGCCACGGTCCGTCAAGAAGCAGTAACAGGCAATCGATGCAGTCAATAGTAAGACCGGAACCAAAATGATGTACCCAACCGGATTGAGATTCGCACCTAGCCATACCGCGATTAAGGTTCCGATTACGGCAAATGCCGTGATGTAGACAAACCCAATCCCTACCAATCGCTTTGGCCGGGAGGAATTCATGAACGGTTCAGCGATGTGAAACATCAAATCGCCAAGGGTATCAATCCAATCTGCCATGTGGAGTAGCTATAAAGACGAACGCTACGCATCACCGCGGGTGAGTGATGCTCAATTTAAAAAAACGACCGACCCGCGACTCAGGTGTATGCGATGGTTCAAAGCCGCCGCGCGGCAGCTTGAACAGACGTGAGTGTAGCCGATGACTGACTGGTATTTCAACAACTTTTGCGTGGTCCGTTGCGATAACGAGTTTACGGTACCGCACGAGAATCGATTGTAAGATGCTTGATTGTTTTGCCCTTTCAGGGCGGACCGGCTTTATCGATTCGCATTCCCAGGGCGGCGCTGCGCTCTGCCCTGGGCTGTTTTGTTGTGCCGCTTCGCGGCGGAAGAAAAGGCGGACTGAATATGGACCGTAGCGAGAAGCCTAAAGGACCGACCGGGCAAGCCGGTGGGATTTGAAGGCAAAGAGTGATCAGCTTCGGTCGGCTAGTTTTCGCCCTCACCGCTTAGGCTCGCATTACTCGCCACGCGACTCCCCCGCGAATGAGTTGATTTGCTAAACGGTCGGCTACAGCGCGCGGGAGAGTTCGATATGGGGGGCTGAGTCAAACATGAGTTAATAGAGTTTGAGGTGGAGCTTTTGGAGCGGTGGCTTACGTACGGCTGACGCGCACCGGCATTGATGTGGCGCCCTCCAGGCTGAAACTAGCCGTATCTCGTCTAAGCGGTAGATCAATCACTTTTGTGGCCTTTGTGTTTTTTCGTGGCCAGAAACTGTCTTTCGCGGTCCCAAGCATGAATCCAAGGCCAAACGTCGGGACGCCCAGGCACCGAAGCGCGCCTTAGCAATGTTGGGGAAAGTTCCGGAACATTTCAAAGCTACCGCCCAATCTAACGAATACATAAGTCGCAAAAATCGCTAACCTAAAAAGGTAGCTAGACTTTCGACTCCCGTTCTCATTCCACGCTTTCTGGATTCTCCGCCGATGCTCGACGAAGCCTTACTGCAACAACTTCCATCCGCCTTGGACCCAACTACGATGGCAGCCAGTCAAGTAGTCAGTGAACAGTTGAGCACCAGCGAGTGGCTTGGACCTTTAGCTCCAGTCGCACTTTCGCCTTTTTTTGGTCTGGCGGTGCTTTCAGGAATTGGCACGTATGGCCCCGAAGCCCTTCAACAGCGCAGCGCGATTTTTCAGTCGGGCGGATCGCTGGATAGTCCCTTGCTGTTTTGGTCGATGGCTGGTCTGGCCGTGTTCACCAGCCTGCCGCGGTTGACCAAGGTTAGTAAGCCGATCAGCTTGGCTGCGGAGAAGCTCGAGGCCTATTCAGCTATCGTCATCTTGATCTGCGTGCGTATGTTCGGAAGCCAGTTTCAAGCTGGCGCGCCAGAACTTCAGATGGGAACTCAGATGGGACTGGAAGGTCAAGCCAGCAGCGAGCTGATGTTGTCGGCTGGATTCGGCACCTTCTCGCTCAATCTGATGATGTCGGCCTTCGCGGCGCTCAATATCTTCGTAGTCAACGTCGTGAAGCTGTTCTTTGAATTCTTGGTGTGGTTGATTCCCGTGCCAGCGATCGACGCCGTAGTCGAACTTTGCAACAAGTCGTTGTGTGGTGCGTTGATGGCGCTCTATTGCTACAGCCCATGGCTAGCGACCTTGGTCAACTTGGCGATCCTGGCCTGCTCGTTGATCGTCTTCCTGTGGGTCTACCGGCGGATGAACTACTACAAAGACTTGATTGCGGGACCGGCGCTGGCTTGGTTATTGCCAAGCTGGTTTGGACAGCGAGGGCAGACATTCCAAGCCTTCGTCGAGAGCTCCACGCAAAGGCTGCCCAAATATCTTCCTTTGACGCTCACCTCCGAAGGCGGCTCGTATCGTGCGGTAGGCCGTCGAGGCTTCTTGCGACAGGAGTGGATACTCAAGCCCATCGATCAACAAACGGTCTCCGAGAACGGCTGGATATGCCAGCGACTCAAGCTGATCGACTCGGAAGGCAAGTCGTTTGTGCTCAGCTATCGCAAGTGGGTCGCCGGCGATGCGCTGTATCGAGCACCAAGCACTGTTGTAGCGGCAACGACTGCGTCTTGATTGAGTCGAAAGTCCCCTTTCGCTCCGAGAGAGTAGCGCCGACGTAGCTGATCCCGCCAGGGTTCAGATATTCGTGAACGCCTCATACTTTCGCATTTGTTGCGGAACGAAGTGGATTGTCATTTCTCACAGCCTATCCGCGAAAGTAGCGCTAAAGAGTGTGACAAGCTAGTGCTGATTGTTGGGTTTCGTTCCTCAACCCAACCTACGCCTCGACATGGTGGCGCAACGCTACTTCTGCGGAGCGAAAGGCGACTATGTTACTTTTGAACGCATCGATCTAAAACGGACTTGAGGTCCATTCTACCCTCGTAGATAGCTCGACCTACAATGGCTGCGTGACAATTCATCTCTAACAGTCGCTCGATATCCTCCATCGAAGTAACACCACCAGAGCACACTACGGGAATGTCTGTAGCTTGTTGCATCTGATCCAACTGCTGGAAGTTTGGCCCAGCCAGCATGCCGTCTTTGGCGATATCGGTATAAACAATCGCAGCCACGTTCTTGGTCATACCCGCAATGCTTCGGGCCAGCTCGATTGCCGAAGTCGTACTAGTCTCCAACCAACCGTGTGTAGCCACCATGCCATCGCGAGCGTCAATGCCTAGAACCAGCCGATCGGGATACAAGTTAGCCATCTGAGCGAACCAAGCGGGCTCGCGAAGAGCTCGTGTGCCAACGATTACTCGCTGCAAGCCCAGGTTCAGCAGTCGCTCAATCGTAGCTTGATCGCGCACGCCGCCGCCGACTTGACAGACCAAGCCCGTCTCAGCGACGATCCGTTGAATCACCGCTCCGTTGACTTGGCTACCATCCTTGGCTCCATCCAAGTCGACAAGATGCAAGTACTTCGTTCCACAGTCTTTCCAGCGCTGAGCCATTACTGTTGGATCGTCGGCAAAAACCGTTTCGCGATTGTAGTCGCCTTGTTGTAGCCGTACGCACTTGCCACCTAAGAGGTCGATTGCGGGCCAAATTTGCATGTGCAGCTTTCTAACGAAGCGGTCGAAAAATGAAGGGACAACGTAGCCAAGCATGTAGCCACCGCTGCCAAGCGGTGGAGGGTAATCCGTAGCCACTGCTACCAACCGAGGCGAACATCGTAGCCACCACTACCAAGCGCTGGAATGCATCGTAGCCACCGCTGCCAAGCGGTGGAATGCACCGTAGCCACCGCTGCCAAGCGGTGGAGGGTCAAAACGTTGGTAAGGCTATGGACGCCAGGTTGGTCGGTCTACCGGTCTACTTGCCCACCTCTGGTGACCGTCTGTCCACCGTCTGGCGACGGGTGGCTACTTGCCCACCGTCTGGCGACAGGTGGCTACATGGCTACGAAAGTCTAATCGCAATCTCCGATTCGTCGAAGTCCCGAACAAAAAAACTAACAAGTTGATCTAATGGGTGATCAGAACCCAATGATGCGCAGAAAGCCGGATTGCAAAGGCATTTTTATGATCCAAACCTCGAAATCGGTACGTCGCCCACTGCTTCAAGAGCTTGTAAGAAACATGCTCGCGCTAATTGTTGCTTTGGGGGCTACAACCCAAACGACTCTTCTGGCCGAAGAGCCCTTCAAGACGGTCGTTCGACGCGAAGGCGATGACGCTAGCCGCAGCTACCGCATTCCAGGCTTGGCCGTAACGCCCAAGGGAACGTTGATCGCTTGCTTCGATATTCGCTGGGAATCGTCGAGAGACTTGCCAGCGAACATCGACGTGGGAGTCATGCGAAGTACCGATGGTGGAGATCATTGGGAAAAGATGATCGTTGCGATGGACTACGATAAAGCTGTGGCCGGC
>CAYWNG010000527.1:0-4952 GCA_964458685.1 uncultured Pirellulaceae bacterium | reverse complement strand
GGTTACGAATACGACGAATCGCACTTAGGTCACCCGTCCACACTTGCCTTGCATGATCACGTAACTGATTCTCGATTTCGTCAATCATCGTCGTTGAACGGACAATCTCCTGTCGAATGCCAACGTCTTTGGGCATAGGAATCTTGCTAGCTTGATAATACTCCACCCAATTCTTGAGAATGTTTCTTCCTACTGCACAAGAGGAGATGAACAAACGCCCAAGTTCCGATCGAAAAAACTGCTGCAGATATTCTTGATCAGATTGATTTCGCGCAAAAAAATCGATCGACCAGCCATCCTCACCTTGTACAGTGACCATCCGACCAGAATCTCTTTTTTCTTCTGACAATGCAAGTGGGCCTAATCCATCGGGTTCGAAGATGTCCAACCATGGAACAAACTTGAATCCAAGATCATGGGTCATCTGCTTCAGCCGTCTCTTGTGTTCCAATGCCCTGATGCCGGGAAATAGATCATCTACAATTCGGTACTTTCGCTGGCCCGCTCGATACTCAGCAAGCGGATTTTCGATTCCTGGAGCATCTCTGAATTGCACGTCACCCGGACCATTGCGAACAATTTGTTCTTCAAACGGTATCGACGAGCGTGCATCATAGGCGGCTGGATAGAGCCGTTGATCGGTTTTCTCGAAAACGAATACCATTGCACTAACAATCTCAGAAGCTGGCCGATCTGTATCGCCCGAGAGAATGTTCGATTCGAAAACTGCGTCTAGCTGGAATCCAATGGATGCTAGCGTCCTCCTCAGTTGATCATGCAGGACTTCTTGCCCATTTCTAAGTGGCTCATGTCTCTTGAGATCAAACTCGCAGTCGACCCAAATCAAGACTCCCCCATCGTTAACTCTTTCGGCCAGTGCTTGGATAAACTCCATCCCGTAGTAGATTTCATTAGTGTCAGGGTCGGTATTACCTCGGAACTGATCGTGTCGCTCTTCGTACTCTATGATTGCGACAGCGTCAAAACTGAGTTCGCCGAGTGCATCGATCGGTTGATAGCTGCCTTGGAAAAGTGAATCCTGCCAGAAATCAGCCTTAGGTAAACCGAAATTGCGTTGGCTAGATCTGAACAGTGAAGTTGGCGAATATACCTTCGCTGCGGGGCACCTTTGTTTGATAGAGCTCGGCAGCCACCTGTACGCCGAATCGGCATAAACAGACATACCTCCCGTGAGCGCAAAAGAGTACTGATCAATTCCAACAGTTGATAAGTTGGAACGTATGGATCCGTTGTGTGGCAGCAAAAGTACTCATAAGCTCCAGGTTTTGTTGCATAATAACACACATCAAGCGGTGAAACCTTAGGAAGACGGTTGGTCACCCACCCCACGAAGTCTCCTATTAGTCCTGTGCCGCAATATTCTTCAACTATAGGTTTAATTGGGTCAACCTCGCCCATTCTTGCAATCTCCAAAAAATGATGGATCTTTTTACTGGTTCATTCCAAGCTAACACTCTCCAGTGCGCCGGGGCCGCTGAAGTAAATGAGCGCGGCCAACAGGAGCCGAGTAGTGTGATATCCGCGACGAGAACGTAAGGTGGTTCAACCGTCACCAACTATGTCTGGTGGGTTTTCGCGGTTACTGTGTTCAGGCAAACCTTTCAAATCTACCAAGCCAAGTAGCATACCGCCCAAGTTCGTTTTTTGGTAGACTTCAAGCATCGCTCGGGCTCATCAGCGGCGGGGCGACTTCACATACGGCAGGGCACGCAAATGGCGGGAAAAACGACCAACTCACGTCAACGCATCATCGACCATGGGGAGGTGTTCACACCTCCGGAGTTGGTCAATGACATGCTTGACTTGGTCGCGCACGAGTGCGAACGGATCGAATCGCGATTCTTGGAGCCCGCTTGCGGGGATGGTAACTTCGTCTCAGAAGTGCTACGACGCAAACTCTTGACGGTCGACGCTCGCAACAAAAGTAACCGTGTCAAGTGGGAACGCGACGCGGTTCTGGCGGTGTGCAGCATCTATGGCATCGACCTCTTACCTGACAACGTCGAGATTTGCCGCAAGCGACTTCTGCAGATCGTACAAGACCGATATCACGTACGGTTTAGTGAGTCACTGTCGAACGAGGCAGAGACAGCATTCTCGTTCATTTTGTCGCGCAACATCGTCCAAGGCGATGCACTGAACATGCGAACGTCAGAGGATCACCCCATCGTCTTTTCAGAATGGTCGCCAGTGAATGGAACCATGCTCAAGCGACACGACTTCGCTTACGATCAACTTTTGTAGGATTTAGTTGATACTTCTGAGCCCATCCACCAACTGGTGTCTAAGTGCTCTTTCCCACGCGACGATAGGGTTGCGTACCATCTGTGGGCCTACCGCGCGGGGTGTACTGCGAGGGCAGTTGCATCAGTAGCAGTTGATTCGAGGCGATGATTATTTTAGACTGTGACCTCCACTCAAGTCTCTTAATGAATGAACGCCAATGTATAGATTCGCACTGATGTTGCTATTGTTATTCCCGTGCTCGTTGTCTGCTCAGGTTTATGACCAGACGCTAGCTAGGCAACACTTCTGGACCATAATGACGCAGAGCCCACAAACTGCTGCGAGTGCTAATATGCTTTCAGCGAATGCTGCGGCAGCGGCGAATCAGCGTGCGATGGCTGCTGAACGTGCTGAGCAGATGAAGATGATGAAGACATTCGAAAACTATGTTAGGCGTTCGGATGAGTTATTATCTCGCAAACTCGCTGATGGCAAGGATTCGAATTGGCAAGTACTG
Source organism: uncultured Pirellulaceae bacterium (assembly GCA_964458685.1). Taxonomy (GTDB): domain Bacteria; phylum Planctomycetota; class Planctomycetia; order Pirellulales; family Pirellulaceae; genus Aureliella. Next base: position 2,188 of record CAYWNG010000527.1, on the reverse strand, counting down.
AACGAGTACTTCGATTCGACGGCTTTGCCTGAGTTGACGGATGAGGAAACTACAGCTGCATTTGACGTCGGAATGCAGACAGTCCGTGTTACCAAGGTAATTGATGGTGATACTTTCCATACCGCGGATGGATTGAAGGTCAGGCTTTTCGGAGTAGATACCCCTGAAACTCAAGAAGCTTACGGTGTAGAACAGGAACACGGCAAGACTGCGACCAGATTTCTTAAGCAGTTGATTGAGGGTAGAAACGTTGCGATTGCTGTTTTGGGCAGAACTGACAAACACGGTCGAGTTGTTGCGTGGGTTGCTAAGCCAAATGGAGAGAGTATCAACACCGAAATGCTCTACAGGGGGCTTGGCTGGTGGGACCACAGGTTTGCTGGAAAAGCGGATACATTGAAGGCTGCTGAGCATATGGCGAAATGTCTGGGGCGCGGTGTACATGCAGGGCGCTCAGTTCCTCCTTGGGAATTCAGAAGGGCCAACAAGCCTGGAGCATTTTCGGGGCTTACGCCATGAAGCGTCCGCCGACCCCTGCCGAGTTGAAGTTTTTGATTGATCACAACATTCCAGTTAGATCTGTATTCGATCTAATGGGTGGTAGCGCTGCTAGCTTCCATGACCAAATGCGTGACGAAGGTTGTTTGTTTGGTTACAACGCAACTTCGTGTACTGCTGGAAAAGACCACACTCTCGTTTCAAGAACGTCGCATTGTATTCAATGTGACACGTCTAGGATTGCATACATTCGTCGCCACAGCGAGAAGGGCGATGTTTACCTTGTTGCTTCACTCTCGAAAGAGTTGGTAAAGATCGGTTCAACTGCTGAAGGAATTGCTTCCAGACTTATCTCGCTTAATGCTCAGGCCTATGGTGGCGCTTCAGATTGGGAGAAGTTATTAGTCGCCAGGGATGTTGGCTGTTGCGGTGAAGTTGAATCGAAGATTCACAGAAAGCTTGCTAAGTTTAATGTCGTGGGAATTTGCTACGAAAAAGATGGAGTTAAACAAGAGTGTTATGAGTTGTTTCGATGCTCAGTTTCAACCGCGGCTGAAGCATTCAATTCAGCAATTCCGCAAAGCATCAAGGTTGCAAGTGTGCTTCCGTCAGTCTTTGCAAAATACAAGTTTCGTGACCGATCATAAGCTATGCGAATAAAGGCTGATGAAGTAACTGGAGCAGTTAGCCCGCAATCGGCACTTCATCAAGTCACTCATAGTATGTAAATGCGACAGCGGTGTCGTCAGGTTGCCATGCTCCTTTTGCTTGATCTGCCTCAAGCTCGCCGGATGGCCAAATGAGGCAAAAGAAGCGATAGGAGCAACTGCTTCGTCTTACTTGATGTTTCTGGCGAAGCGGAGTCGCGATTGCGAGTTGGCTAGTCCATCGATTCGATCTGAAGGAGTTTCGCGAATCACCTCGACGACCTTGACGGTACAGCTTTGCCGAGTCTAGGTCTTTGGGATGTAGCCTTCTTTGCCACTAAGGTGTTTCTACCGGAAATTCGTTTGCTAGACTTAATTGAGAATGTAAGCCCAGATGCTTCTTGCAGATGACGAGTCAAGCTGAATATGTTGGTTGAGCTAGGATTTCCAGTGCTGCCTAACATTCTCATCAGGCTCTTTGGCGATTTGTTAAGTGCTCGCCCAACAGATTCAAATCCTTCCGTGGCATTGATGTAATCACGAAGCAGGATCTTCGCCAGCTCTAACTCCCCACGTAGAACTGATTCAAGTGCTTCCAAGAGTAAGCCATCGCGAAAAGCTGAATCTCGCTGTGCTCGCTCCTTTACGGTAACAAGAAAATCTTTTGTCAGCGCCATTGCTTAGTGCTACCTTTTTTGCGTCCTTGTTTGGATTTGGAAGGAACTGCCTTCTCCGCTTCGATTTGTTTCTTCATCAAGTCCTGCTTTTTCCTGATTTTGTACTCGGACCAAAGCAATTTCGCGAACTCAATATCGCTTTGCTGTCGAGATTTTGTTCCGCCATACAGAAGTAGAACAATCTCCGTTCCATCTAAGCCGTAGTAAATGCGATAGCCCTTTTCAAAATCGAGCTTACGCTCCCAAACTCCAGTGCCTACAGGTTCGTGGTCTCCAAAATTCCCGAGCTGCATCCGCGCAACTGCAGTCCGAACCTTTAATGCAGCAACGGCATGTAGAGAATCCAGCCAGTCCTGAAACGGGACC
>CAYWNG010000526.1:0-4954 GCA_964458685.1 uncultured Pirellulaceae bacterium | reverse complement strand
AGCCCGTCGATGGATTGCACCCCAAGAGATTCAATCGCGGCTCCCTGCTCTGTTAACTTGCTGAGCGGCTTAGGGCTGAGCAAAAGGTCAAGCTGTGGAGGAAAGCCACCCAGGCCGGCTGATAAGCTGTCTGAGATAATCGGTTCTGAAAGCAACCAAGGTAAGTCGATCTTTTCAGGCAAAGTACGGCTGAGCACTTGGCCTGCCAGCTCGGGATAGTTCTTTCCAAGCTTGAGATGCCAGTAGTTTGCGTCGCTGTGTTTTGTGTCGGCGTGTTTTGCGACAACAGGCCCAGCCTGTAGCGCATAAACACTCAGTCCCAACTTCCCGCCAGCATTCCACGCTACGCTCATCGGCGCGCGATCTTCGGCTAGCTTGCCATCGATCTTGTAACGCAATCGCACGAAGCCACTATCCTCGTAGGACTTGAGCGACTGATAGCGCGAGACACAGTTGTCTAAGATGGACTTGGGCGAGACAGCCGTGCTGACAAGATGCGTCGGTGAGTTGGACTGCTGTTGAAGTTGGATGAGTTCTTCGCTGCGGTCGCAACCTGCAAGGTATCCCAAGCTTAGGAAAAATCCCACGGTGAAGACCGCGCTGCCCACGCTGGTCCAGCATGCCAAGAAAGCCCGGTTCTGTAGTGGAAGTCCACGTTTCTTCTTGGTTTGGCCAGTCAAGCTAACCCCCTACAAATTTGGGCACTGTCCACTTTGCTAGTATCTCTAGGATTAATCGATCGAGTATTAGCAAAAACTTGCCCCTGCTGGCAATGCTCATTCACTTGCGTGTTTACGGCAAGATGTCAAAATCCTAGGTTCTCCATTCGTTTTTGGCCCAATTTGAATTCGAACCAAGCTTCCCAAAAGTACTAATGTCTTCCACAAGCCCTGATACAGTCGCGTTGCGTTTTGGAAAAACGGTTTGGCAGATTCCTCAAAGCGGAGTTGCTAGCGTTCGCTCGCAGCGAGCACCGCTCGAGAATCTCCACGAAGCCGTGGATTGTGCGCTCAGCCAACCGCTCGACTTCGCCAGCATCGATCGGATGATCGTGCCAGGCGATACGGTGGCCTTGGCTGTTGACCCAGCCGTCCCATGCTTAGGCAACGTCGTTGCCGCGATCGCTCAATGGCTAATTGAACACGGAACGCGACAGGAAAGTCTGCAAGTCATCTATCCGGGAACAGAAGCCCAAACTAACGAACTTAAGGAACAGTTGCAGAAGTCTGGTTTCGCGGCTATTCAAGTGATTCGACACGACCCTGACGATGCGAATTCGGTCAGCTACGTGGCCGCCGATGAAGATGCGCAAGCGATCTACATCAATCGATCTTTGGTCGATGCGGACGTAGTCATACCGGTGAGTTGTGCTCGCGATAGCGGTGCCATCGATTACTTGGGGGCGTTCAGCATCTTTCCTTTATTCTCCAATCGTGAGATTCGCGGCCAACTCTACTGTTACGCTCGTCTGTCCAATCCCGAACAGCATCAACACTTGATTGACCGATCGAACCAAGCTGCTTGGTGGTTGGGAGTCATGATTGCCGTTCAGGTTGTACCAGCCAAAGACGAACAGGTTGCCAGCGTGCTATGCGGCCTGTTGGACACAGTCGACTCCAGCGCGCGGGGCCAATTGTCGGAGAGTCAACTGTCGACGTGCCAAATGTCGGACGGGCAGTTGTCGGGCGGCCAGTTATCGGGCGGCCGGGGCACTGAAGAGATGGAAGCAGATTTGGTCATCGCATGCTTAGATGGAAACGATCAGGATTGGACCAACTTGGCCAAAGCTCTCCATGCTGCGACTCGTTACTGCAATACTGGCGGAACGATCGTGCTTTGTACCGAGCTGAACGAATCAGTGGGGCCAGCTCTAAAGCGTCTTCGCGATAGTCAAAGTAGTCGCGAACAGATTGAAAAGCGAGTGGCCAAAGACTGCACTGACGATGCTTTGGCTGCGGGAGCAATCCTTGAAATCACTCGCGATCGTCACGTTTATCTCGTGTCGAATCATCGCCCTGGAACGATCGAAAGCCTGGGTATGGCCGTACTAGCTGACGAAAATCAACTCAGCCACATCGTGCGCCAACACGCTAGGTACGTCGTACTTCACGCGGCGCAACATGCGTAGCTGGCCAGTCAACTGATCGAGTTCGTTTAGGGCGTGACCGGATAGGGAATGCCTTTCCCGTCCATCTCGATCGCGCTTGTCTCGAAGTCGACTTGGCCGTTCGGATGCAGACTGAGTCGTACGGCCCATCCGGTCCACAACGGTGGATCGACAGGATAGTAATCGAACACAAAATTTCCCAAGCTGTACACAATGGGTGCACCACGATAGACATCGATCGTTTGCGTAACGTGCGGATGTGATCCAATAATTGCACTCGCTCCAGCGTCGATCATCTTTTTGGCGAGCTGCTTTTGCGACTCTCGCGGCATAGATACCAATTCACCGCCCCAATGCACGAACGGAATGACATAGTCGAACTTCCGATCTTTCTTCGCCTTGCGAATGTCTTCCAGGACTTGCTCTTCATACAGTGGCGCGACACCCACGGTTGTTTCGGTCGGCAAGTAGTTCTCGGCACGGAATTCGTTGTAGCCCAACAACAAAATGCTGCGACCCTTGGCGTTAAGCTCAAGACCGCGTCGAGCGTAGAAGTTATCCCCGGCTCCGAAATAGCCAATCTCATTTTGCCGCAGAATGTTCATGCATTCGGCTAGTCCTTCAGCACCGAAATCAAAAGCATGGTTGTTGGCTAAGCTGACCGCGTGAAAGTAACGCTTGAGGTACTTCTCCGAGTTGTCCGCCGCGCGAAACGAGTAGTTCTTGAGGATCATTTCACCGCCGCGACCAAGAACGCATTCCAAGTTTCCAATAGTTAGGTCCGCGCTGGTCAACAACTTGGCGCATCGCTCAAAGGGATCGTTTCCATTAGCGACGTAGTGTCCGGGGCCATTGTCCAACATAATGTCGCCAACGAACAGGACCTCGATGGGTTGCTGCTTTTGGTACTCAGCCAACTCCAGTGAATTCAGCTCGGCGACCACGCGAAAGCCAAGATTGACGCAGCGGCTGTCGGGAGAATTCCAATTCCGAAAGCTGGCTCTAGCCCAAAGTGGAAACGTGTTCCAGCCACCGCCTCGACGCACCTTGACTTCACCTTGAATCGGCCCCTGAGGATCTTTGGTCGGCGATCGCGAGTAATATTCTTCGTCGTGCCAATCCGAAGTCCATTCCCAAACATTTCCGTGCATGTCGCATAGACCGAAGGGGTTCTTGTCGAATGATCCAACAGGGACGGGGAAGGTGATGGAGGAATCCTCGGCGATTTGCAAATCTTGAACAGCGTGGCGAATCGAGCCTTCACTTGGCTGTAGTGTTCGCGCTCGTTCAATGAGCTTTGAAGTATCGTTGCCCATCCAGTAGTAGCTCTGCGTCCCCGCGCGGCAAGCGTACTCCCATTCGGCTTCGGTAGGCAATCGGACCAGACGATTCTGTTTCTTGGAAAGCCACTGGCAATAGGCTTGGCAATCTTGGTAGGTCACATTGACGACTGGATGATTGTCTGTTTGAGGATACCCCGCATCGCGCCATGAGAATTTGGGATCGCGACCGCGACATTTACCAAGCTGCTTGTCGTATCCCCACGCTCCCGTCCCATCCACTTCGGATTCCGGCTTGTAACCAGACTCTTCAACAAACTTGCGGAATTGTCCAACCGTGACTTCCGTTTCCGCCATCAAGAACGGCTTGGTGATCTCGACAACGTGCTGCGGATACTCATCGCTAAAGTAACTTGGCTCACGCCCATACGCAGCAAAGTCGCTCGCCACTTGCTCGGCAGGCACTTGGCCTCCCATCAAGAATCGCCCTGCTGGAATTTGAATCAGCTTTGGATCGTTGATCGATTCTTGAGCGAATGAGAATGCGCAAAAGAGCTGTGTTAACAGAGTGAGTAACGAAACTCGGTAGCCCAAAGAAAGAGGTCGAACGATCATGCGAGAACCTGTTCGTCGGTGAGGCGTCATGAATAAGGCGGGGGACTCAGTTATGGGCTCGGCTTGAGCACGTTAGTCTGAGACGAATCGGCAGGAAGAACCAGACAGTTTGGTTCACTTGGCAACAAAAGTCAATTTGAACCCGCCCGGCCAGTCGCGGATCTTTGCGGGTCAGTTCAATCGCCCAGTAAACTTGGTTGGCTCTTTGGGAAGACGAGCCCAATCCAGCTTGCCGATCAGTTCCTGCGGCGCAATGGCTCGAGGGCGATCGATCAACCGTAGCGTGTAGGCCAGGTAACCGATAATTGCCTGAGGTTGGATACTCTGTTCGCGGAAGTAATTCAGGGAATCACCTTGTCGTTTTGCCATGCGGCGACCATCGGCATCCAAGACCAATGGGACATGATAGTAGTCGGGAATAGACCACCCCAAGTGCTTCAAGATCGCAAGCTGACGGTAGGTACTGAGCACCAAATCATCGCCGCGAACAACTTCGGTAACTCCCATATCATGATCGTCGACCACGACCGCTAACTGATACGAGGGCATACCACTAGCGCGACCAATGACAAAGTCACCAAGCTGCAAGGATGGATCGGCAGTCTGCGGGCCATGCAATCCGTCCTGCCATTGCATCGCCCCCGATTGAAACGCCCAACGCAATGCCGCAGGATCGCTTTCAGAAAAGTGAAACAACTTATTGGAATCGTTGGACCCAACACGACAAGTTCCAGGATAGATTGGCCCTTCCAGTTGCGACAGCCCGGACTCGTGCGGCGCGCTAGCTGCGGCTTGAGCGATCTGACTACGAGTGCACGAGCAACGGTAGACCTGCCCATCACGAACAAGCTTTAGTAGTACTTCTCGATAACGCTGCATCCGCAATGACTGCGTCACAGGAATTCCACTGAGCTGCCCTGCATGCACATCGGGACCGTAGTCCCAATCAAGG
>CAYWNG010000525.1:0-4957 GCA_964458685.1 uncultured Pirellulaceae bacterium | reverse complement strand
TCTTGCCTGGCTTAAGTGCGGACAGAGCTTGTGCATTCAGCTTGCGATTCTCGTAACGAACCGTGTAGCCCTTGAACATTGCGACTTGGACTCCATTAATGAATATTTCGGTATCCTCGTCATGATGAATCTGCCAATGAAGTTTCTCTAAATCTTCGTCACTCAAGTCAAAATCTCTGACCATCCAGATATCTTTAGTTATCCATTCAGTGCGGATTTTCGTTCCTGGCGTGTTGGCTGAGCCGAATCCAGCTTCTCCCGATTTCCAGCTCGACGCATCAAACGTCGCGCTCGACCAAGCTTGATCAGGCTTCTCAAGCGTGTAAGACCACTTCAGGGCTTGTTGCATTGCTGTAGGAACGATGGATGTGACAATTGGTGGTGTTGGCAACTTGGCCCAATTTGCGGCTTTAGTCAGATCCCGCTTAGCCCACTTTTGCCACACATCTTTGTTGTAGAGCATCTGAACAAAAACGCCGCCAACCACAGGACGGGCTGTGAAGCCAACTTTCTTAGCATCAGTTGCACGATACCAATCGGTAAGCGGTGAGCGATCGGGAGTCTCGTTGATGAAACGCATCACACCATTGAGTAGAGCGTCGAAATCAGCGCGGTCTTGAGTCAACGTCGCAGTCCACAGTATCCAATCCAGCTTTGTGTAACCTTCACGGCTATCGAGAGGGAGACCGAATTTGTCGAGCTTGCTTCGGTAGTAGGCCACTTCGGTTTTCGCGACCTCTGAAGGAAACAGGTCCAGCTTTAGAATTCGATCCCAAATCAAGTTGTACTTCTGGCTCCACGTACCTGGCTTATCGAAAGCTAGTCGATAGTGATCACCGTCCTTAGCTTCTTTCATCCAACGCTCGGCGAACAGCTTTGCCTGAGCGTGAATCTTTTTAGCCTTTTCACTTTCGCCGCGCATTTCGCATAGCTTAGCAAAAGCGCCTAAGGCACAGATCGCTTTCGCGCTCAGGTTTACATTGTGGGCGAGGTGTCCAGCGAAGTCGTCGGTACAAAGTTGATTTTCAGGATCAAATCCCTTTTCAAGCAAGTAGTTTGCCCACTGGTCCAGCTTTCGCCAATAGATTCCAGCGAAATCAGCGTTACCTTCCATCTCTGCGATGGCACCAAAGAGGATTAATAGATTGCCACATTCTTCGACAGGCATTTGATTGTCGATCGATGTTTCACCGCCCCCATAAACCTGACCATTGGCCAAAGGATACTGCCCAAGATCGTGCGGCGCGAAAGGAAACTTCCAACGTTCGCTATCTGCATAGTTCATGAATGGAACAAGGAACGACTTAGCCAGTGATGGTCCAAAGAGCAGAAACTGAGGTGCCATAGGATAGAACACGTCTGACGTGGCGACGCATCCATTGGAGTGATTCTCTTTAGAGAACTGCAGAGGCTGGCCATTGCGATCTGCACAGAACTTGCCGGCAGCAAAACACTGCCGATAGCATAACGCTCCTAAGTTTGCGTATTGAGCACCTCCAGCTTGTTCCAAGTCTCTCATGAGTTCATCGTCAAACTCTCGGCACTTCCTGGTAAGCTCGGCGTATCGGTCCTTAGCTGAAACCAACAGCTTTGCTGCGTCCCATCCGTTCCTTCGCCAGAATGGACGGAGATTCGACTGCATGTATTGAATGGAGAACTCGTCGTCGTAAGCGACCATTAACCAGTTCGATACTGCCTCGGCGCCGACATTCCCAAAGTCGATCGTTAAACGATTCTCGATCCAACTATTCTTAGAACTTTCGACTGCGGCGATATAGAGATAGCCCCAGTCTATTCGCTGGTCATCACCTGATTTGGTAAGCATAGGTTGTTCGACAGAGCCAACACTACGAACTGTTAGTCCAGGGATAGAGGGTTTGCTCCATGCAGTTTCTTGTTGCGGTCGATCGACAGTGATCTCGGCATTGGCTTCAAAATCGATGGATACGGAGTGTTTCTTGCCATCGACGCTACGAACATCGTAGGTGATATAGGTGACTGGCCAAGAAAGCAGATCGATGTCGTAGGGAAGGCTGGGAGTCAAAAACGTGAGTGCAATCCTTACGCCCTCGCCCTCAAACTCATACAGTGTTCTAGTCGGTAAGACTTTGACTGAAAGCTGCTTCAGCGCTGAAACAATCGCGACCGAACCGTCTTTAGCGCGACTGCCCATCAAGCGAAACGGCTTACCGTCAATGCGTACAGAGCTATGCAGGCGATGTAAGCGTCCCGTCCAATGTGTTGTGTCAGCATCGGTTAGCTTGTCGGCTTGCGACCAGATGCTGAAGAAGGGATCACAAGCGACCAATGGAACCGCTGGCGGACGAACATCCTGTTGAGCAAGACTTAAAGGAGCGTACAGTATTGCGAGAACTAAAGCTAGGTATTTTGAGCGAAGCATCGGAGGATCATCGAGGAGGGTAATGGTAGGGAGGTAGGGCGAGCGTGAACTGGAAGTAGCGGTCGGCGCAAAACGTCCGTTTCTCACTGGGATGAGACGAAATCATCTCCTAGCAGCCGTTTTCGTTTGAGCCACATGTTCAACCGTAAGACTAACACGCAACCGTGGGACTAACCGCGTGAGTCAAGTCTATCGACAATGCCGTTCGAGGCTATTACAATCGTTGATAAAACTACTACGAAGTTTTGTCAGGCTAGAAATGAAGCGTCATCGCGTTGCTCTACTGATCGAGACATCTCAAATCTATGGTCGGGAGTTGTATGAAGGCATAGCCGATTACTTCGAGGGACGGGAGAAATGGTCGACGTTCCTGGATCAACGCCAGCTCTCTTCAACTATTCCGCGGTGGTTTACCAGTCAAAAATGGGATGGCGTGATCTCGCGAGTGACAACACCAGCTCTAGCGCGAGTGATCAAGCGCAAGGCGATACCGGCTGTCGATCTGACGGATAGGATTGCTCCGCTGGGGATTCCGCGAATTGCCTCCGATCAAGAGGCGATCGGCGAATTGGTCGCCGAGCATTTCTTGTCTCGGCAGTTTAGGAACTTTGCCTTTTGCGGATTTAGCGGAGAGCACTGGTCCGAAGGGAGACTCAACGGATTCCGTGAGCGTCTTGCTCGCAAGCAATACGAGCTTCATGTGTACAACTCGCACTGGCATGACCCAGACGCGATGCCGTGGAACGTAGAGCAACGAGAGCTTAGTCGATGGATACAGAAGCTGCCCAAACCCATCGGCATCATGGCGTGTAACGATCAACGCGGCCATCAAGTGCTCGAGGCTTGCCGATTGCTTGAGACTGCTGTTCCCAAAGAAGTGAGCGTCATCGGCGTGGATGACGACCGCGTCCTTTGTAGGCTTTCTGATCCGCCATTGTCTTCCGTGGTACCTAATGCTCGTAATATTGGATTCCAAGCTGCGAAGTTGCTCTCACAGTTGATCAATCGCAAAGGCTTAGATCATAAGGAGACATTGATTCCCCCGATTCGCATTTCCAGTCGTCGATCGAGCGAAGCTTTCGCAATTGAAGATCCAACGCTAGCGGCAGTCATGGAGCTGATTCAGCAACAATCTTGCGAAGGTTTAGGAGTGAGTGATATCTTGAAGCAGTTCCCCGTCTCGAGATCCTGGTTGGAGAGACAGTTTCGGGAGACGGTTGGAGCGACGCCACACTCACTGATCCGGCGAACGCAACTGAATCGAGCTATGCAATTACTATCCGATTCGACACTGTCGCTGAAGGAAGTCTCTAAGGAGTGCGGATTCACCAATATCGAATACTTCTACTATCTCTTTCGCAAGGCTACCGGCGAAACTCCCGGTCAATATCGCGAGCGCAACTCATCGCTATCCTAGATCTCAGTGTCCCATCGACTTTCGAAACTTAGAAGCAGTAAGGAAGCTTAGCTTTCGATTGAACTTGGAAAAGTGATAGGGTTGGGCGCGAGTTCTTCGGACCTTTACGGCAATATACAACGCACACTGGGTTACGCTTCTCGCGCTTCGTTCTCGCCTCGTCGTTTGGGAGATCGCACCCAACGCAAAATTCCAAAGCGACTAGGGGCAAAACACCCCATGCGCCAAGCTTGACCGAAATGGAATTAACCTTTTCAGTATCATCGAGGATGTCATTCGATTTCCTCTCGGCACCATTTGTTTGGTCGCGACTTCGTCCATTGCTCTTCAAGATGTACAGCATACAAATATGCTGGGATCGGAAGCAAGATTCGTCGCATTGAGCACAGCAACGCAGCAATCCGGACCAATAGAAGAAGCGTACGTATTTTGAACTTTGGCATCAGCAGTTCAGATGAAGTGAGACAATGTGCGAACGGTTCGGTTCAGCGGGGCCGCGCGAACGGCCTTCCATTCAAAAACGTCATCCCGCGGCCTCCGTTGCAACCGTTGGTTCTTCTCTTTCACGCAAGTTGACAGGGGTACAACATTTAACACATGTTCCGTTCTTGAGCAAATGTTCCCCTCGCTTAAATGAAGTCAGCGATGCACCACAATGCGTACAAGTCAAACCGATTCTACGATCGATCAAGACATAGAGCAACAGGGGCAGCAATGTCGACGGCAGGCCGAAGGTAACGCCGAAGACTATTCCAATCAAAGCACCGAACATCCCGTCATCACGCAGATTTTTTGCAGGATCGCGAAACGCCATACTCGCATCACGGATCGGCTCGAAATAAACAATAAAAGTGAAAAACAACAACAGCATAATTGCGATTGACGCAACACCAAAAGCAGACCACGCCCAACGCCGACTGCATTTCAATGCGGCAATGTATTCAGCTTGCGTCACCTCGCGCTCCAGAGAAGAAAGAATCTATGTAAGTCCTGGGTTGGGGTATGAGCCCTTCTGTAAAATCTGGCGACTCAAGACCGCGATCTTGGGTTGTTAGTAGCAACCACGTCACATTTAGTACCACCTCAACCCTAAGGAACAACCATGAAGATTCTCGCACTAGACCTCGGCAAATTCAAGA
>CAYWNG010000524.1:0-4959 GCA_964458685.1 uncultured Pirellulaceae bacterium | reverse complement strand
GGGCGGGACGCCGGCGAGGACGCCCGCGCACCGTGAAAGCCCTCGGTTCGCAAATGCTAAAGAGAAGGAAGAGAAGGAACGACAGGGACTGTCGTGGCACACTGAGGGCAGCGGACGCCCGCGCACCTTCAAAGCCTGGAAACACGACTTGCTAGATTTTCCAACGCGCCATCAACTGGACCCCAAAGACTCAGCGGCGATTCGCCGATGGGCTGACAAACAGTTCGACTGAGCAAGAGCTTTTTCGAAGCACTTCCGCAACTGGGCAATTCGGCTTCACTAGGCCGAGGCAAGCTGAGACTATCGCAAAGCATTGCAAACAGATCGCTCAGTTGCCTCCAGGGCGTTTCCTCCTGCACGATTCGTATCGTCTCTCCGCCACCAGCGATCGGCGTTACTAAAGCCGCTAAGCCAGCCGCCGCAAGCAGTTCTTTGGTCGATGCAAAAACCAATACCGCCGACCCGCCTCCATCAAAGGGAACCAGCAAGGCGGCCAACAACGGCCCCGTGGCCAGCGCGAGCGGTTGCACTCCTTTGCGCAGCTTTGTAGCCATGGGCATATTGTCCCAAATCGATTTGCTCCACTGATCCAAGCTCTTTTGATCCAGCTCGGGCTGATCCTCGTCGGAGAAACGCTTGAGCGCTTGCTCACAAAGCTTGGCCAACTGGTTGTTGTCGATACCGATCAGGGCTTCGTTCATATCTAACTTGCGAATCGACGCTGCGATACGATCAGGCGTTACCACCTGCGCGCCGTCACCACTGCGCCATCGGCGGACGAAGTCTGTCACGGCTTGTGAAGCGTTCTGCAGCAGTTTGAATCGCTCAGCTTTTTCGCTAATCGCTTGTTGAAGTTGTCTTGCTGTGCTATCGATCTTCAAGCTCAACTTCATCCACATCGGCGCTGTACGACGCAAACTCTCCGACATTTGTGCCACGATGGCTGGTGAGGTCTGCAATCGCAAGCTTACGAACTTTCCACTTGAGTCGTGTTCGGCCATGAATTCGTAACAAGCCCGAGCCAGAGCGTTCCAAGCATCGCGAATCTGCTGACGACGTATCCCTGGATTCTGCTCGTGCCATTCAATCGTCTTCAGCGCTTTAGTCTTTAGCAGTGAGACGAGACTGCGATTGCTTTCGATCGATAACGAGCCAACATCCAGTTGTTCACCTAGGTTGTAAAGATACTTGACTTGATCTTGAGCAGGGGCCGGTGAAGGGTTCGCACTTTCGCTGACTCGAAAGAAGATAGGCTGAGGCCCACTCTCATCGGGAAGCATTCCCTTGGGCAGAGGAGGTACAACACTCTCGGCTAGAGCACTTCGATAATCGTACGCAGCATACACGCTGGAAATCCGAAAACGGTCGACCAGAATTTGCGACTCTTCAGCTACGACATGCGGTGCGTATCGTGCCTTGACTCGATTCACCGCCAAAATGCGTGGCACGGTTGGCATGCAATCACGAAGGATCGTGAGTATCGCCAGCAGGCTTTGGTCGTTCAACGAGTTCAGCTTGGTGACGACAACAAACGCAGAACAGAGCCGACCGATCGCGGCTAACCACTTTTGGCGGAGGCGAGTTTCCGACTCCGGACCCATTGAACCAGATGACTCCGATACACTGGCCGCGTCCAATCGTCCCGCCGCGAATCCGGTTTGAATATCGGGACAGTCCAAAAGCCCAAGTTGTAAGTCGTTGAGCGATGGATCAAACGCAATCAAAGGAATGCTGATTGGATCTAGAGTTGCGTCGCTAGAGACACTTTTCGTCGAGGCTAACAACTGTCCGTTGTATTGCTTCGCTGCCTCGTCGGGATCATCGGACAACGGCTCGGGAGCATGCCCAAACAAGTTGGTTACGAAATTCTGTAGCGGTTCAAGCAGCGAGTCTTGGTCTTTCCATCGCTGCGGCAACCACAGCACAAATCGATGCGTTCCCGATTGATTGGAAACACCTCGCAAGACTCGGCAACGATTTTCGGGAGCAAGGTAGGTCGCCAACAACGAACTCTTGCCTGAGTTCAGAATGCCTGTGATCCCCAGAATAGGACAGCGACTGATCTTCTCCGCCGCAACTAATTGATTAAGCAGTGACTTGATTTCACCGCGCAGTTTTGTTCCGACTTCAAGTTGCTGAGCATCTGCTGCGACGGTCTCATCGTTCAGCGAATCCAGAAGGCTCAATTGCTGACGGGGAGGCGGATAGATGCGTTCAACCGCCGACTCGGCCGTGGAGTTGCTAAGCAACTGAGAGACGATTTGCCAAGGCGGATTCAAAGGCTGCACAAAAGTTACTCAACGGAAAACAGGCTTCAAATTGGAACGAAGCATATTTTACGTCGCGACCGCCCCGGGATGTAGCTGGTTGGGATGTTGACTGTCAAATAGTGGAAAACTGTCTTGGTAGGTCAAACTCCTGCCGGGTTTGACCACGCTAGACGATGCTACATCGCACACTTCCATGACGATCAACTTTCTCTTCGGAGCAGTTCTTCCATCGCACAAACTCTAACATGCTGGACAGTTACTCCGGTTCTTTCCGGCAGATAAGAACCTACCAGACCGCCGCCGGGTAGGTCAAACTCCTGCCGGGTTTGACCACGCTAGACCTTGCTGCATCGAACACGTTCATGACGATCAAATTTCGCTTCGGAGCAGTTCTTCCATCGCACAAACTCTAACATGCTGGAAAGTTCACTCCGGTTCTTTCCGGCAGATAAGAACCTACCAGGCTACTCGTCGGTGACGCATCCTTCGGAAGCGCTCTTCACGTTCTTAATATACTTGTAAAGCGTGCCTCGAGTTACCTTAAGCGGCGGAGCCTGCCAAGCAGCTCGACGCTTGCTCATCTCGGCATCGCTGACATCAACGTCCAAACGATTGGTATCGGCGTTGATCGTAACTAAGTCACCGTCTTGAACCAGAGCGATGGGACCGCCCACCTGCGCTTCAGGAGTGACATGACCAACAATAAAACCGTGTGAACCACCAGAGAATCGTCCGTCGGTCAGCAGCGCGACATCATTACCAAGTCCAGCTCCCATGATGGCCGAAGTCGGCGTGAGCATCTCGGGCATACCAGGGCCGCCCTTCGGTCCCTCATAGCGAATAATGATGACATCGCCTTTGCCAATTTTCTTCTGCTCAAGCGCTGCCAACATCAGCTCTTCGCTGTCGTAACATTTGGCTGGACCAGAGAAACGAAGGCCCTCTTTACCCGTGATCTTGGCTACTGCTCCTTCAGGTGCAAGATTGCCTCGAAGAATTTGAATGTGCCCCGTCGGCTTAATGGGGCTCTCGACTGGCTGAACGATTTTTTGCCCAGCCTTCAACGACGGAACAGCAGCCAAGTTTTCGCCCAGCGTTTTTCCAGTGACGGTTAGGCAATCAGGATTCATAAAGCCCTTCTCCATCAGGTACTTCATCGCTCCGGGCGTTCCACCCACCGAGTGCAAATCCTCCTGAACAAACTTGCCACTTGGCTTGAGATCAGCGATATAAGGCACGCGATCACTTACCTTTTGGAAATCATCAATCGTCAAATTGACGTCAACACTTCTCGCCATTGCAATCAAGTGCAACACTGCGTTGGTTGATCCGCCGAGTGCCACCACAACGACCATCGCATTTTCAAAAGCTTCGCGAGTCATGATGTCACGAGGCTTAATGTCTTTTTCTAGCAGATGAAGAATCGCTTGACCCGCGCGATGGCACTCATCGATCTTGGCTGGATCTTCGGCTGGGATAGAACCGCTATACGGAAGGCTCATTCCCAATGCTTCGATCGCTGTAGCCATCGTGTTTGCCGTGTACATGCCACCACAAGCTCCAGCGCCCGGACACGAGTTACGCACAATCTGCTCACGCTCTTCGTCCGTAATTTGCCCAGCCAAGTACTGGCCATAACACTGGAAGGCACTGACGATATCCAGAGTTTGACCGTTCCACTTCCCTGGCCGAATCGTTCCGCCATAGACCATCAGGGAAGGTCGATTCAATCGTCCCATCGCAATGATACAGCCAGGCATATTCTTGTCGCAACCAGGCAACGCAATCAGCGCGTCATACCACTGAGCGCCCATGATGGTTTCCATCGAATCGGCGATTAGGTCGCGAGATTGCAGTGAAAAGCTCATCCCGTCGGTACCCATGGAGATACCGTCGCTGACACCAATCGTGTTGAAGCGCATCCCTAGCAGACCGGCTTTGGTCACACCCTCTTTGACCGCCTCTCCCAACTTCAGTAGGTGCATATTGCACGAGTTACCCTCGTACCACACACTTCCGATACCGACCTGAGCCTTGCTCATGTCCTCCGGCTTGAGACCGGTAGCGTACAACATGGCTTGGGAGGCACCTTGGCTTTTAGGTTGGGTAATACGGCTACTGAATTTGTTGAGTGAGCTCATGGTCGAAGTCTGAAGGTGATATGCTGTAAAATTGAAGGGCATAGTCTACTTAAGAGTTTCACCAATGAACAGGATCTACGCAACGTTGGATACAGCCAAGCCCAATGATTCCCAGCTAATTACATTGCTAGCCGATCTAGTTCGTATTAGCAGCGTTAATCCAAACTACGCCGACGGCGTTCCCGAGTTAGCCTGTGCGCAGTTTATCGAAGGCTATCTTCAGCAATTTGGTTTGCAGGTCTGGCGACAGGAGGTCTATGCCGATCGTCCCAACGTGCTAGCTCGTCTGGCTGGCAAAGACCGTTCGCGGAAGATCGTCTTCGAAGCCCATATCGATACGGTTTCGACAATTGGCATGACCATCGATCCCTTCAGCCCAAAGATTGAAGATGGCAAGTTATATGGCCGGGGATCGTGTGACACCAAAGGTGGCTTAGCTGCCATGATGCACGCTATCACAACATTAGCCGCCGAGGGTATTCCGCCGCCTTGCGATGTTTTGCTCGCCGCTGTAATCGACGAAGAGTACTCGTACCGCGGTGTGTTGG
>CAYWNG010000523.1:0-4977 GCA_964458685.1 uncultured Pirellulaceae bacterium | reverse complement strand
GTGTCCAAAGTGTGACGAAGGGGATTAGTTTTGTCGGAAGTCTCTCCAGCCCCACCACAACTCGACGATTTGATCGAGCTGTTCTACGACGACTCAACTCAGTTGGGCCGCTTTGAGTTCTGCCAAGCGGATCAGTGCCCACTGATATATCAAGAATTGCTGGCCCACAATGCGCACATGACCGTGACGGTCGAACGTCGTCACGGCGAACTCGTTGACGTGCAAGTGCTACAAGACCGAGTGCTTGGCAATGAATACCAACGCGAAATACTGCTTCATAGGAAATCGGATAGCGGCGTGGTTCAATATGGAATCGTGCGTCTGAAGCTCCATCTTATCGCTGACGCGGTTCGCGACGAAATCCTCTCCCGCAAGATTCCGCTGGGACGAGTCTTGATTGAACACAACGTAATGCGCCAAGTTCAGCTAAGCGCGTTGTGGAAAGTCGACTGCGGTTCGGTGTTGGCTCATGCCTTCGAAGTCCCCGAAGGTTCGATAACCTATGGACGAACGGCTCTGATTTTTTTGGATGATGAGCCAGCCATTGAACTGTTGGAAATTGTGGCTCCCGAGAACATCGATGCGTAGGCAAGCGCCAGGGACTTGGCATGAGATATCACGACGCAGGGCAGAACGACGATCCTTTCGAACCATCGCACTTGGATCTATCCTCCGATCCTCCGCAATTGCCAACTAGTTCGACTCCGCAATCTTCGCAACAGAAGCGAGCCTCGCACTCGCGTCAAGCGAAAGTTAAGCTGTACTTTGGCTGCTGCCGTACCTTTGCGATCTTAGCTCCTCCCGCGCATGTGTTAGCTGGCGAGGCGGATATTTGGCGAGCACACTGTCCACGTTGTGGCGGATTGGTGGAGATTCTCTTCGAGTGAACTTCGAATTAGCGAATGGAGCGGGAACAGCGGAGCAGGGCGAAGAGAAAAGAAGAGCAGGGCGGAGCAGGACAGGGGACCTTTGTCGTTACAAAATGCCGTTCCAAAGCCGCGTACCGATTCTGACCAGAGTAGCGCCCTGAGCGATCGCTTCGCGATAATCACCGCTCATCCCCATCGACAGCTCGCTCAAGTCGGACTTACCGACGAGCGATTGCTGCAGATCGTCTCGCAGTTTGCGCACTTCTGAAAATTCGTTGGCGATCATAGCAGAGTCAGCGTCGAGCGACGACATCGCCATCAGTCCGCACCAACGAAGATTGGGAAGATCCGAGATGGCACTGGCCTGTGCGCAAAGCTCTTCGCGGCCAATGCCAGTCTTTGTCGCATCTTGAGTGAGATTGACGTCGACTAAAAAATCAACCTCGCGATTCTGTCGCACCGCTTCGTCGCTCAACTCCTTCGCCAGGCGAACGCTATCGACCGACTGGACCATATCTACCGAAGGCAGTGTGCGACGGACTTTATTCCGCTGCAAATGTCCGATCATGTGCCAGCGAGGCATGGCTATTGCATTCTGCTGGAACCAATCGAACTTCTCCCACAAAACCTGCGGACGATTTTCGCCGATGATCGTGCAACCGGCGGCAACAAGCTGAGCCGTCAACGCCGCATCGACATATTTTGCAACTCCAACAATCGTCACTTCGGTAGGATCGCGGCCTGCTTGCTTGCATGCCTCGGCAACATCATGGCAGACTTGTTGCCAGTTGTTGCGGATGATCTCCTGAGTCTCTTGGTCAGCGGTTCGTGTCATGACGGGCTTAATCTCAAAGTTAGTGATCGCGAGTGCTTGCGAGTTTCTTGGAACAACTACGAGGCGATGATTCGATGAAAATGGAGTTTGACTTCTAGATCAACGACTCGCCTGACGCCTTCTACAAGACACGCAGGCTCGTTGGACTCTTGACCTATGCGCACGATCTCTTCGATGCTTGTACCAGGTGGAACGTTGAACGTAGACTGGTAGATAGTCTGGTTGCCCGCGTCCAATTCGGGAACGATGAAATGGCAGGTTGCACCGTAGGTCAACATGCGGCTTTGATACGCGTCGTGGTAAGGCTTGAACCCAGGAAAGCTAGGGAGTAGCCCATGGTGTAGGTTGATGATGCGACCGCCTGCGAATTTCCAACAGGTATCGGGCTGAAGGATTCGCATGTACCGAGCCAAGATGACGTAGTCGACGTCGTACTGATCGAGCAACTGTACCAACGCGTCATCATCGGCCTGACCATCCGCATCACCGATGTTGTGCCAAGGAACGTTAAACTCTGCGGCCAGCTTCTCACACTTTTTTCGATTGCCGATCATGACCGTTGCCTCGGCATTCAACTTCCCATCGCGGATCGCTTGCAGGATCGCTCGCGGAGTGCTCTCTTGGTACGTGGTGCAAATTGCCAGACGAGCCTTCCGACCATCGGTTGGTGTGGGAGTCCAAACTCGAACGGAAAGACCCTTGGCTTTTCCGATTTCAAGTACTCGCGATTTAACACTGGCCCAACGATCCTGGCTGATCTTCAAACGGCAGAGCATCGCAAACACAGCCGCCTCGTCGTGGTCGTACATCTGAATTTCAGCGATGCTAGCCCCCTGGCTGGTGACTTCGTGAATGATAGGGTCGGCAAGTCCGACGTTATCGGGACCGACTGCAGTGACGACTATTTCCATGGTTGGCTCAGGCTGTTGTGGAAGAGTGCAATAATTCAAGGGGAGGCGATTTCAGACGCAATTTGTCGAAGCCAAGCAGGCTGCGCTTTAGCCATGCGATTCGCTGATTCGGCAATCAGCTTACCGGACTTTCTTGGATCGGGACTTGGTTACTTAGGCAACAGTGACTAACATGTCAGGCCTAGTCAATTCATTTCGCAAGGTGCATAGTCTAACCGCACAAACCCGACCGGAGAACCATAATGCAAACTGAACGAATGACTCGGGAAAAATTGCCTAAGGGTGAATGCCTGTGCGAGTACTGTCCCGCCAAGTGCTGCCGCTACTTTGCGTTGCCGATCGACAAGCCCACGACGACCAAGGATTACGACTACGTACGATGGTTCATGTTGCACGAAGCGGCAAGTATCTTTGTCGAAGATGGAACATGGTATCTTTTGGTTCACACTACCTGTAAGCATCTCCAGCCCGACAATCGCTGCGGAATCTATTTGACTCGCCCCGAAATCTGCCGCGAGTATTCCACAGACAACTGCGAATACGACGAAGACAGTACCTATCACCAGTACTTCGAGACTGCTGAGCAAGTCGTTGAGTACATTGAAGCAACGATTGGCCAAGACGACTTTGCCTGTGCTCGATCACCCGAACCGCCAATGTTGCCAATTCTGGTTTAGAACCAAGTCCCTCCGGCTTGCTCACAGTTGAAATTGCAGGATTGGGCGTCTTAGCAACCCGAAGTGTTAGATTTGATGTTGCTCTTTTAGGCACGAAGTGCCGATATATCCTATGCCGGGGCTGACAAGCCCCGGTTTTGAGCCCGTTGAGTTATTGAGCCCCGAAGGTTCCTTCTATCTGCCTCCCGCCCCAAGCCGATTACCCAAACACCTTCTGCTTAGCAATTCGCCCGAGCAAACGGAAGTGTTGCAACGTTGTGCGATAGGTTCGCATCTTGGATACGCCCGTTGTCCGCGGATTGAGTGTCGCGGGCAGCTCGCCGATCTTGGCTCCCGCATAATCCAGCCGCCAAAGCAATTCGGTAACGCCCACAAAGCCGCTGCTGACGATCTCGCAATTCTTCACAAGCTCCGTACGGTAGACTCGCACGCAACTGGTATAGCAAGTCAACTTGTTGCGCATCGGAATCTTGTACAACAGCGATGCGCATCGCGACAGCCAGATTCGCCAAGCGGGAACGTTACCTACGCTTCCTTGAGGATGGTAAGGCGACGCAGTAACCGCATCTAGCGAATCTTCGTCTGCCTTGTTCAGCAGATCAATCAACAAAGCTGGATCGTAGGTGCAGTCAGAATCGATCACAGCAGCCCACTCAGTCTCGCAAGCCGCAAAGCCAGTTTGCAAGGCAGCGATCAATCCGCGATTTTGAGGATGCTTCAGGACACGAGCGTTACTCCACGAGCCAAATGCAGATTGAAGATCGGCAAATGTACTGTCCGAACTGCCATCGTCGACGAAAAGAAATCGCCACTGAAAGACACGCGACTGTTTCTCAGCCTTTTGCTGCAACTGAGTTAATCGATCTTTGAGCTGTGCGACGCTCTCCGATTCGTTAAAGCAAGGCACAACAACGGTAATCGCATTCTTTTCAAGCTCTGCCTGCGATCGTGGAGAGGAACTCGATTGTTGGGGCGAATTCGGCGTTTCTGGTTGAGTCATTAGAAGTATTTAGTGGGCAATGGCCGGCTTACGTTCGTTGTTTTTGGCGAATTCCGTACCGGTTCAAGCGTTAAAGAATGGGCTAAAACATCATAGTTCAAGCTCGCCAAACCGTCATGAGGAAAAGCTATAATGTTGGGCTCCGATTTGAACCTCGCTCTACAGAAATCCTGCCATGCTACTTTTTGATGCTCACCTCGATATCGCCATGAACGCCATCGATCTCAACCGCGATTTGCGATCCGCGGTGGACGACATTCGAGTGCAGGAAACGACGCTGGAGATGAACGAACTGGGGCGCAAGACCAATACGCTCACCTTCCCAGAACTGCGAAAATCCGAATTGGCTGTGTGCCTAGCCACAATGATCGCTAGGCAGGAAAGGCAGATTAATCACTCATTCGGATGGACTACGCCACACGCCTGTTACGCCATGGCTCATGCCCATTTAGCCTACTATCGCGCTATGGAACGCGATGGGTACATGCG
This sequence comes from uncultured Pirellulaceae bacterium, assembly GCA_964458685.1. GTDB lineage: Bacteria > Planctomycetota > Planctomycetia > Pirellulales > Pirellulaceae > Aureliella. Next base: position 196 of record CAYWNG010000523.1, on the reverse strand, counting down.
CATGATTCGGACTAAGAGCGAATTGTCACACCATTTCACAACCTATCGCAACGATCCTCAGAATACGCCATTGGGATTTATCCTCACCATGGAAGGTGCTGACCCCATGCTGACTCCAGATACCGTATTCGAATTCCACCAAGCCGGTTTGCGTGCTTTGGGACTGACTCACTATGGCTGCAATCGTTACGGTGGA
>CAYWNG010000522.1:0-4978 GCA_964458685.1 uncultured Pirellulaceae bacterium | reverse complement strand
TTTCCTCAAGACTTTCTTTAGCTTTCTTGGACTCTCTTCGGCTACCACAACGGTAGGGCCTCAGTTTGGGGTTATACAAGCGTCTCCTCGGCCTGCTTGGACTCCAGCCGACTCCAGCCCCAAGAGTTGCCCCCAAATCCACCTGAAGGATTTCACAGTTATTCGTCAACCGCCCCAGATTTGGCGACGACCGTCTATAATAAACAGGCTTACATCCCACCTCCTGCCTACGACTCCCGCCAACCATTACCCATAGCTCCACCTTATGAAGAGGAGAGAGCCCATCATGCACTTCAAGCTAATTCTAGTCGCGTTTGCTGCTTTGCTCGTGGCCATGACACAGGCCGAAGTAAAGGCTCAACAACACGCGATCGAATTCAATCGTGACATACGACCTATTCTCTCTGACAAGTGCTTTGCGTGTCATGGTACGGATGCAAAGACACGGCAAGCTGATTTACGCTTCGACAACGATTCAAGTACCAAACCAAGCAGCAGTAGCGAAGCCGCCATTATCCCCGGTCAGCCACACAAAAGTCCGCTGATTCTTCGCATTCTGTCGCAAGATGCCGATCAGAAGATGCCGCCCGCCAGCTCGCATAAACAGGTCACCGAACGTGAAGTGCAATTGCTGACCCAATGGATCAGCGAAGGCGCCAAGTATCAACTTCACTGGGCATTCGAGCCTCCCAAGCTTGTCGAACCTTCTGTCCAAACAGACACGACTCACATACTCAATCCCATCGACGGTTACATTCAAGCCCGGCTCAAGCCACTTAATCTCAGCCCTTCGCAACTCGCCGACAAAGCAACACTGATACGTCGCGTTGCCTTCGCTCTCACCGGGTTACCACCATCGATTGAAGAACAGCAAGCTTACTTCGGCGATTCTAATTCCAATGCTTACGAAGCGATGGTTGACCGCTACCTGCAATCGCCACGCTACGGCGAAGAGATGGCTAGGCATTGGCTGGACGTAGCTCGTTACGCGGACACGCATGGAATGCACTTGGACAACGAGCGACAGACGTGGGCTTATCGCGACTGGGTGGTATCCGCCTTCAATCGCAACTTACCTTTTGATCAATTCACAATCGAACAATTGGCCGGCGATCTTCTTCCCAATGCAACGCAAGAGCAATTGGTTGCGACGGGCTTCAGCCGATGCAATGTGACCAGCAGCGAAGGCGGTTCAATTCCCGAAGAGCTGCTCTATCGCTATGCAGTCGATCGAGCCAGCACGACCATGAGTGCTTGGCTTGGCCTGACTGGTGGCTGCGCGGTATGCCACGATCACAAATTCGATCCGATTAGCCAGCGAGAATTCTATGCGATGTACGCATTCTTCAACTCGGCCGCCGATCCCGCCATGGACGGAAATGCACTTCTCACGCAACCAACACTCAGGCTTGAAAGTGATGCTGATCGCGAAAAGCTTCAACGCTTTGATCAGCAACGCCAAGAGACTCTTCAACAAATAGCTCAACTTGCAACATCGATGGAGTATTCCGATCCAGCCAAAGTTGATCCGCGACCTCAGCCGACTGCAACAGAGAGCTTATGGATGGACGAACAGTTTCCCAGCGATGGAAAGACGACCCACGCTGGTCAGCCAACTCAGTTTGTCGAATCCTCAGAGTCGCTTCGCGCAGTAAGCGGCACTAAGTTGCTCAAACGAACTGAACCAGGATTATCCCAGGATGTTTGGGAAGCAGGATCTGTCCCTTTGCTGATGCCCAATCAAGCTAAGATCATCGCGAGCGTATGGATCGATCCCAACAACCTTCCCAAATCGATCATGTTGCAGTTCAATCGCAACGGGTGGAATCATCGCGCGGTTTGGGGCGAGTATGGTGCGATCGACTGGGGACAAGCTAACACGCACCAACGCGTCCACATGGGCCCGCTGCCTCAGAGCGGTCAATGGATCACTCTAGAGCTTCCTGTCGAAACGGTCGGACTTGCCAGCGGTGATAAGCTCAACGGCTTTGCATTGACTCAGTTTGGAGGCACCGTCTATTGGGACAAAGTTGGCGTTCAAGGCATCGTTGATCGCGCAGCGGATGCGAAGTACTCGTTGGCTGTGTGGACTGAACAGATCTTGAAGGAGGACACGGCCAAGTCCCCCGAACCGCTGCGTGGAGCTGTGGATCGAATCAAGGCTGCTTCGACAGCCAATCAACCACCCAGCACCGAAGATACCGACAGCCTACGTACCTACTATCTTTCAAATATCTGCTTGGATACAACTTCAGCGTTCGCCAATTTGCAAAAGCAGATCGCGACAATTGCGGCGGGACGAAAAGCCGTTGATGATGCGATCCCCAGCACTTTCATCTTCCGCGATCTTCCGCAGCCGCGCGAGAGCTTTGTGATGATGCGCGGTGCTTACAACCGGCCAGGCGAGCAAGTGAAACCGGGTGTACTTGCGGTCTTGCCTCCATTGCAATTGTCCGATCCTAACGCAACGCCCAATCGCCTTGATCTAGCTCGTTGGTTGGTCGCTCCCGAACAGCCTTTGACAGCTCGCGTTGTCGTGAATCGCCTATGGCAACAGTTCTTTGGCGTTGGCTTAGTCAAGACAAGCTATGACTTTGGATCGCAAGGTGAACCACCTAGCCACCCAGAACTGCTCGACTGGCTGGCACTCAACTACCAACACAGCGGTTGGGACACCAAGCAGCTCGTTCGAACAATGCTGACCAGCTATACATTCAAGCAGTCGTCAAAAGTCAGCGAGCAACTGCTAAACGTCGATCCAGAGAACCGCTTGTATGCCCGCGGACCGCGATTTCGCTTGGACGCCGAACCGATCCGCGACAACGCGCTGTTTGTCTCAGGTCTTATGGATCTAACGATGGGAGGCCCTGGCGTCAAACCGTATCAGCCGCCGAACATTTGGGAGCCGGTTGGATTCGCGGGCTCCAACACTCGTTTCTATAAGCAAGATAAGGGCAACTCGCTTTACCGCCGAAGCTTGTACACCTTCTACAAACGCACCGCGCCGCCACCGTTTATGGTGAACTTCGACGCGCCCAATCGAGAGCAGCTTTGCGCCAAGCGAGAACGAAGCAACACGCCTCTTCAAGCTCTCCAACTGATGAACGATGTCCAGTATGTCGAAGCGGCGAGAGGCTTGGCGGTTCGATTGACACAGCACAGTCCCGAGTTCAATCAACAACTCGCTTTCGCATATGAGCTGTTGCTGGCCCGCAGTCCGCGAGACTCTGAGGTTGGTATTCTGACTTCGCAATACGAAACACAATTGAAGAGATTCGCAGAGAACAGTGAAGCCGCCAAGCAGTTGTTAACGCTCGGAGAATCGAAACTGCCCGATGCGATGGACCTTCCGCGACTAGCAAGTTTGACCATGGTCTGTAACACGCTATTGAATCTTGATGAAACGGTAACGAGGAACTAGTGATGACACCTTGGACAGAACATCAAATCAACTTAACGCGTCGCCAGTTTTTCGCTCAGCAAGGCGTGCGACTCGGCGGATTAGCGTTGGCATCGCTAGCTGGATCTTCGTTGGCTCGTTCCGCGAGAGCTAGTGGAATTAACGGTGATGCAGGTTCGATCGCTTCCGCTGGCCGAGTCCATCAACCGCTGGAAGGACTGCCGCATTTCACACCGTCGGCTAAGGCAATCATCTATCTGCATATGAACGGCGGCCCCAGTCAATTGGATACGTGGGACTACAAGCCAGGACTTCGCGACTACTTTGACAAAGACCTGCCTCCCACAGTCCGCGGCGAACAGAGACTTTCGACGATGACCAGCGGGCAGTCGCGTTTTCCCGTTGCTCCAAGCAAGTTTCGCTTCCAACGCTGCGGGCAATCAGGGATCTGGGCAAACACCGATTTGATGCCGTACACTTCAAAGATTGTTGACGATATCACGCTGATCAAAACGGTAACAACAGGCGCGATCAACCATGATCCAGCTTGCACCTTTGTAATGACTGGCTCAGAAATTCCAGGCAAGGCCAGCATCGGTTCATGGCTTTCCTACGGACTGGGTAGCGAGAATGATGACCTTCCAGGATTCGTCGTTTTCACGCCGCAATTTCCAGCCGACAGCAATGGCCAAGCTCTTTACAATCGCATGTGGGGCAGTGGTTTCTTACCCACGCGCTACAACGGAGTTGCTCTTCGCGGATCTGGTGATCCCGTGTTGTACTTACAAAATCCGGCTGGCGTTGCTCGCGAAGATCGGCGAGCCATGTTGGACGCACTCAACCAATTGAACGCACAGAACTACGCTCAGTTCGGCGACCCGGAAACGCAAACTCGAATAGCGCAATATGAAATGGCCTTTCGAATGCAGTCCAGTGTTCCCGACTTGATCGATATCAGTAGCGAGACTGAAGCGACGCTCAACATGTACGGGCCGGATGTTAAGAAGCCTGGCACTTACGCTCATAGCGCACTGCTGGCGCGACGTTTGGTGGAACGAGGCGTGCGAGTCGTACAAATCTGCCACCGCGGTTGGGATCAACATGGAGCGTTACCTTACCAGCTTGGCAATCAATGCCGCGATACCGACCAAGGTACCGCCGCACTGATCATGGACTTAAAGCAACGTGGCCTTCTTGAGGAAACGCTCGTCGTCTGGGGCGGTGAATTCGGAAGAACAGTTTACTCGCAAGGTACGTTGACCAAAGACGACTATGGCCGCGACCATCATCCGAGAAACTTCTGTATGTGGTTAGCCGGCGGTGGCGTGAAGGCGGGTTATGTTCACGGCGAGACCGATGACTTCAGTTACAACATCGTCGACAAACCAGTTCACGTCAACGATCTGAACGCAACGCTGCTGCACTGTATGGGCGTTGACCACACGCGGTTGAGCTTCAAGTTTCAAGGGCTTGATCAACGCTTAACCGGCGTCGAATCGCCTTCGATCATCCCCGACCTCTTGAGAGAGCGTCCCGCTTAGGAATACTAGCCGCAAGCCGTTAGGCTCCGGTTCCTTC
>CAYWNG010000521.1:0-4988 GCA_964458685.1 uncultured Pirellulaceae bacterium | reverse complement strand
AGCTTTCTTGGTCATGTCGGGACGTTGTCGAGTCATCAAGGAAACGACGATTAGAGTTAGGAACGAAAGTGGGATGGTGACGATGCCTGGCTGGCTGAAGGGGATGATTTGACTGAGCCATTCGGGGCGAGTTGCTCCGTAGACTTTGCTGTAGGTGTCGGCGCTGAGGAGTATCCAGGTTAACGAACTGAACATCCCAATCGTCACTGCTGCGATGATGCCTTCGCGAGTCGTCCGCTTCCAAAACAGCAACATTACCAGTGCCGGTAGATTAGCGGATGCAGCCACACTGAAGGCCCAGCCGACTAGGTAGGTTACGTTCATCTTTTCAAAGCCGATCCCCAACAGAATGGCGATCACCCCCACAAAAATCGAAGCGATCTTGGCGACTCGAACCTGTTGATCGTCGCGCATCTTCAAACCAACCACGCCCTTCAAAAGGTCGTGACTAACAGCGCCGGCTGAGGCTAAGATCAAGCCGCTGACCGTTCCCAAAACTGTGGTGAAAGCGATGGCCGAGATAATCGCGAATAACCACTCTTTCATGCTTCGCGCAAGTAGCGGTGCGGACATGTTGTCGTTGCTGACATCCAACGCTCCGCTGGTCATCGCTCCCAAGCCCAGGAACAGCGTCAGGACATAAAAGCCGCCGATCGTGGCAATGCCAACGATGGTACTCTTCCTTGCAGCCGCGCCGTCTTTGACGGTGTAATACCGAATCAAAATGTGTGGCAACGAAGCGGTGCCGCAGAATAGAGCGAACATCAAGGATAGAAAGTCGAGCTTTGGCCAAAACGGTTCATTGCGAACAGCCGCAAACGTCGGATGCTCACCTGGTGTCAACACCTTCGAACCGCTGGTTGTCTTGGGGTAGTAAACTTCGACTTTGTTGTCGTTGGCATCCTTCATCTCTTTTTTACGCCAAAGAACTATCTCGCTATTGCTTAGCGTTCTCAAAAAGCCCAACGCTGATAGCTCGCCGGTCTTCTGTTGCTGATCGGGCAACTTGCTGATGTATCCGACCGGATGTTGCCGGCCATTGGTTGGTTCGTAAGCGTTGAAAGCCTTCTTGCCGTCGATCATCTGTAAAGTCTGACATTCGCTCAGGCGGACTCCCTCGGCTGCTTTGTCCAGCTTACAAAGCAACTTGACTTCGCCTCGTTTGAGCATCCAGAAGCCATCTTTGCCCCACGCTTCGGGTAGCTCGTCTGAGACCGCCAAGCCCAGCGCTTCGAGTTTGCTGACAATCGTCGCACGATCTTCGATGTTGGTGTCGGGCAAGTCGATGTTGGTGAACTGATAGCCATCGATGCCTCCAGTCCGAGCTTCAAAACCGCGCTGAAGAATTAGGATCGTTAGTATTGCTGAAAAGACGACTAGCAACGCTCCTTTGATGAATTGCACCCAAGTGGTCGATACCATGCCGGCGGTTACGACGATCAAAATCACGACCGTCCCGACGATGATCACGCCTTGAGCGTGCGAAAGACCAAGCAGCGGTTGAACCAACGCTCCTGCACCTACCATTTGCGGAATCAGGTAAAAGACGCTGACCGCCAACGTGCTGATCCCCGCGGCCAACTGGATGCCTTTGGATTCGAACTTAGCGTTCAGTGCATCGGCGAAAGTAAACTTCCCGAGTCGCTTCATCGGCTCGGCAATCACAAAGAGTGCAACGATCCAGCCCGCAAGATATCCGATCGAGTACAGAAATCCGTCGTATCCGTAAAAGGCAATCATGCCACAGATACCCAAGAACGAGGCGGCAGAGAGGTAGTCGCCCGCAAAGGCCACGCCATTAACAAACCACGGGATCTGTCCATGCGCAGCGAAGTAGCCGCTAGAATCTTTAGCCTTTCGTCCAAGGTAGAAGCTGAGGCCTAGAGTAAAGCCCACGACGATTGCAAAGATGACAATTGCTGTAGTGGAAGTCGTTGTGTTCATCGTGCCCCGTCCTTAGAAGAGGCCTTGGCGGAAGCGTCCTTGTCGGAGTGGCACAGCCATCCGTAGAGCAGCGACATCAGAAAGGCCAAGCCGATTAAGCCAAGTCCCCACCATGTCGTCAGGTTGATGCCTCCCATCGGCGTCCACTCCACAACCTTAGGAAGGAACGCATTGACGAGTGTGAAGGCCAAGTAAACCAGACTATAGATCGCGAACAGGATTAGGCCGAGTCGCCGATTGTGTTGGATCGAGGCGCTCGACGAGTCTCGTGAGGTGGTTGGCGAAAAACTAGGTGAAGACATGTGAATAGGCTGAAAGAGTAGGCTAAGGCGGGTGGGAAGGGCGGTTTCTTGAGCCCCTAATATACTCGGCTTCGCTCACGTGAGTGTGATAGTCGCCTTTTGCTTCGCAAAAGTAGCGAGCATTGCACAGTCTAGAAACCGCCGCCTTTCGCAGAGGAAAGAGAGCAGTCGCCTGCGGCTTGCCGTTAAACAAAGAAGAGCAGTCGCCTGCGGCTTGCCGTTAAACGAAGAAGGACAGTCGCCTGCGGCTTGCCGTTAAACGCCGTTAAACGATTCATCGCTCCGTCTTCTTCTCTTCAGCCCGGAGGGCGATACATTTGTCCTGCTGAGGTTGGTGTGATGTAGCGTTGACTCCTAGAGATAGATATTGGAGCCCAAAGTATTGGTCCTTGCTGAAATTGACAGAGAGTTCTTTAGAGTCCTAGACCAAACTCTGATTCTGGCCACGGAGTCAATCAAACTCTTCCTATTGTGTCGCCCTCCGGGCTAAACCCATTCTCTGCCTTTGTTCCGGTGGTTGACACCACCGGCAAAGATGTGTCGCCCTCCGGGCTAAAAACCAAATGCAGATTCAGGCCGTTAAACGATGGTGCGCGAACCGACTAATCTCGCTTAACGCATCATGTACTTTTGTCGCTCTGCGGGTGAAAGCTTCTCGATCGCGTAGCGCAACATGGTGCGAGGCATCCGATTGGCATGCTGGTCAAGGAATGATCGCAAGAGGGACAAATCTTGTTTGCCCATCTCGCGAAGCATCCAACCGATCGCCTTATGGATCAAGTCGTGTTCGTGCAACAGGAGCTTCTCAGCGATCATCAGAATCGATTCAAATTGTCCGTGCTTGATCAGTGATAGATTGGCAATAACTGCGATGCGTTGTTCCCAAAGCGATTTTGACTTGGCGAGTTTTAGAAGTAGGCTCTGATCCTTTTCCTCGCTTAAGTATTCGCCGACGATCTGCGGCGCGCATGAGTCGACTAAATCCCAGTTGTTGATGTACTGGGTTCGCTTGAGAAGAAAGTCGACGATTGTTGCTTTTTCAGTCCGAATCTTCGCTCGCTTGAACTGATCCACAAGAATGAGGATGGCGGTCAAGCGAAACTCATGAATCGACTCCTCCAATAACTTATCGACCTGTTCCAAGTCCAGATCTCGGAACTGTTTGGCAACGTTTCGCTGTTGAGGGACGGTGATACCGATAAACTTGTCGCCTTCGCCGTACTCGCCAGGGCCAGTTTTGAAGAATCTGGCTGAGGCTAAGGCTTGCTCGGGGTCTGCGAGTTCTTCCAGGGCTTGTTTTACATGCCTGGCGGTTGGTTTGGATGACTTGGCCACAATTGACTTGTCAACTTCCTATAATATTAGTCCGATGTGCGTAACTGAATCCATCAAGTCCATAGTTTACTCCGGAGTCGAAGAATGATTGACCGTCGCAGCTTTTTAGGTCTGGTATCTGCCGGTGTTTGCGGGGCTGGGATTTGCGGGAGTCGGTCGACTTTTGGCCAGGATTGGCTGGGTTGGCGTGGTCCGAATCGCGACGGAGTTTTGCCAGGCGCGGTCTGGCCGGGAACGTTGGATGCGGATCATTTGAAGCTCGTTTGGCAGCAGCCCTTGGACAGCGGCTATTCTGGACCGATCGTTGCTGGCAATCAAGTCTTTGTAACTGAGACGCAAAAAGCCAAAGAAGAGGTCGTATCCTCGCTGGATCTGCTAACTGGAACGTCTCAATGGTCCGTTCGCTGGTCGGGGGCGATGAGCGTTCCATTCTTCGCAAAGGCGAACGGGGATTGGATTCGTTCCACGCCTGCATGCGACGGTCAGACTCTTTACGTTGGCGGAATGCGCGACGTTTTGGTGGCCCTCAATACCAAGGATGGCTCGGAGAAATGGCGCATCGACTTCCCGAAAGAATTCGGTAGTGAGTTGCCGACCTTTGGGTTCGTTTGTTCGCCGTTGATTCACGGTGAAAAGCTGTACGTTCAAGCTGGCGGAAGTTTGGCAGCCATCGATCGCCAGACAGGCAAGCTGCTGTGGAAGTCTCTGGAAGACGGTGGAGGCATGAACGGCAGCGCCTTCTCCTCACCGACTTTGGCAACACTGCATGGCCGTCAACAGTTGTTGGTGCAGACACGCACCACACTTGCTGGTGTTGATCCCGAGACTGGTAGTAAACTCTGGGATAAAAATATTGAAGCCTTCCGCGGTATGAACATTCTTACTCCAATCGTGTGGAACGATTGCGTGTTCACCAGCAGCTATGGCGGTAAGAGTTTGCTGCTGGAGTTTGATCCCAACGCCGGTTGGAAGGTCAATGCTCGTTGGGAAAACAAACGCGAAGGCTACATGTCTTCGCCGATCATCATTGATGACTACATCTACTTGCACCTTCGTAACAAGCGATTCACCTGCTTGGAGTTGGCAACTGGCCGCGAATGCTGGACAACTCCTCCCTTTGGTCAATACTGGAGCATGATCAGCAACGGTAAAAACATTCTCGCACTGGATCAACGAGGTGTTCTTATGTTGATCGATCACAACCCGGCTGAGTTTAAGTTGCTCGGCGAACGTGAAGTGACGAAGGAAGAGAGCTGGGCTCACTTGGCCATCGCAGGCGACAAAGTCCTCGTGCGACATCTCAAAGGCATTCAGTGCTATAGTTGGATTGCGTAAGGCGTAATGCTACGGAAGACTAGCCGCCAGCCGTTAGAGAGCGTCCCGCTTAGGAATACTAGCCGCCAGCCG
>CAYWNG010000520.1:3731-4997 GCA_964458685.1 uncultured Pirellulaceae bacterium | reverse complement strand
CCGTTGGGCTGGGCTAGGTAAATCGCTGGGCCTTCGGCCCGAAATCCCAGAAAAAGCGCAACTTCAAAACTAACGCTTCGGGTTAAGACGGGTTAAGACGAGGAATGATTGAGAAACTGGCTGACGGCGCGCAGTAGTGGGTCGATTGTGCGCGACTGGATCGAACCTTTGACGGGCCAGTCGAACCAACAGAAGCCGATGTGCTCGGTAAGCTGAATAGGCGATTCGGACTCAACATAGCCCAAAAAATAGGTGACTCGCTTGCGATAGTCGCCGCGTTTTTGCCCTTTCACTTCGTACTCTGTGACATAAGAAAACTGGTCGTCAACTGCGATCGATAGTTGGTCGATGCCCGTCTCTTCCTCGGTTTCGCGCAATGCAGCCTCGCGAATCCCCTCCCCAGGCTCGACATGCCCTTTGGGGAGATCCCATCGATCGCGGTGTCTCATCAACAAAAACTTGCGCGGGTCGGACCGAGTCATCAGTAAAAGTCCAGCCGCATCAACTGTCGTACCCACAATCTTCTCACTTCCGTACAATAGGCCGTTTACTTTTTTCGAGCTGGCTCGATCCGAGCTGCAAATTCCAATATCGGCATGAAATGAAAATCTATACCAAGACGGGTGATGCGGGAACCACAGGACTATTCGCTGGACCACGAGTTTACAAAGACTCACCCCGGATAAAGGCTTACGGCACCGTGGATGAACTAAACGCTTGCTTAGGCGTTGTCATCGCCGCTTTGCCTGACGAATTGTCTTCGGGCATGCTGCATGAGAGTTCTTTGCATCAGATCATCCGTGGAATTCAATCGGATCTGTTCTGTGTTGGTGCCGAATTGGCCACGCCCGACCCTGACAAGCAAGGTATGCGAATGTTGCCCGACAGCCGCATTGAGACGATTGAGCAGTGGATCGACGCCGCAGAGAAAGAATTGCCAACGTTGACGGCCTTTATCCTGCCTGGCGGTTGCGACACGGCGGCTCACTTGCATTTGGCTCGCACGATTTGCAGACGCGCCGAACGCGAAGTCGTCAGCTTAGCCCGCGAGCCCGAAGTGGCCGACTACAGTCAGCTTGTTGTTTACCTCAATCGACTTGGCGACTTCCTTTTCGTTCTCGCGCGACTGGCTAACTTCCGAACCGGTCACAACGAACCCGAGTGGCACAAGCCGAGCTAACAAAAAGAGCGACAACAGCTCACATTTGGCAAGTGCAACATACAGGCGAATGAAGTAACAGTAGTCGCGTTGCCGCATACGAGGAA
>CAYWNG010000520.1:0-3631 GCA_964458685.1 uncultured Pirellulaceae bacterium | reverse complement strand
AGTGCAACATACAGGCGAATGAAGTAACAGTAGTCGCGTTGCCGCATACGAGGAATCGATGAAGCGAATCTACGTAGGTGGACAAATAATCTTAGAGGATCGCATCGCGACCGACTGCAATCTCGTCTGCGTAGATGGCACTATTCAAGCGATTGAACGAAGCTCGAAGCGTTTGGATCGAAGCTGCGAAAAGGTTGACCTGAATGGTATGTACTTGGCTCCTGGCTTTGTCGATATCCATGTTCATGGAGGCCATGGTGCCGACTTCATGGACGGAACGGTCGACGCAACTCAGACAGCCTCCCGCGCACATTTGATGCACGGGGTGACGACCATTTTCCCAACCTGCACGACAGGACAGCCCGAGCAAATCGCTTCCATGCTCAAGGCAGTTAAGCAGACAATCAAAATTCAGCAGACGAATCACACTGTAGGTCGACTGCCCAGAATTGGCGGTGTTCACCTGTATGGTCCCTATTTCTCTCCGGAAAAGGTTGGTTGTCATAACCAAACCGGATGTCGCGAACCCAATGCACGAGAATACAACAAGTATTTCCGTACCAAGCTGATTCGAATCGCCACCTGCGCGGCGGAGCTTCCGGGAGCTGTTGAGTTCTACCAGGCCGCACGCAAACATGGATGCTTGATCACTTGCGGGCACTCGAATGCAAGTTGGAGCGAGATGGCAATTGCATTCGAAAATGGAGTCCGACATGTCGATCACTTTTGGTGTGCAATGAGCTCAGTTCCGTCGGTACGCGAGCGGCTGGGGTTTCCGATGCAGGCCAGTATGGCCGAGTTCGTGCTTGCTAATCCCGAAATGAGCACTGAAGTGATTGCCGATGGATGTCACCTAAGCTCCGAATTGCTGCGCTTCGCCTGGCAAATGAAATCGGCAAAGCGTCTCTTGTTGGTGAGCGACTGCAATAGGGCGTTGGATATGCCGCCTGGCCGATATGCATTCGGAAATCAAGAGGATAAGTGTTGGTTCTGGAGCGATGGACACGTTGGTCGCAGTAAGAGTGGCGGCCTTGCCAGTTCCATTCTTGCGTTGGATTCGATGGTACGATTTATGAGCAGCCATACCGATATTCCACTTCATGAGATCGTGCGAATGGCAAGTCTAACTCCCGCCGAGCGAGTTGGTATTGCTCAACGATTTGGGAGCATCCAGCCAGGAAAAGCTGAAGACTTAGTCATCCTCGACCAGCAACTGAACGTTCGCTCGGTCGTTCTTGGCGGAGTCGAAGTGGAACTTCTCGCATTTGGCAAGTAATCCGATCCTGCGAGTGCAACAAACAGGCCGGTGGAGCAACAATTGGGCCTTGTTTGCTCTTTTAATGCACTGGATTTTCGTGTCATTGTGCTGGCTGTTCTTGCCCTGGAGGATTGTTGTGATGAAGTTGAGGAATTTCTTTTCGGCCTGCGCGGCCTACTCGTCCTGCGCGAAGGCCTTGTTGCCGCTGATTGTTGCGATAACTGTTGCGGCTGTGCCCTTGAATACTCAGGCTGTTGCGCAGGAGTCGGAACTCGCGCGACGAATCTCGCTGGGTACCAAAGTTCAGCCTGTTTCCAGTGAGATTCAGGAGAAGCAAGGACTGAAGAGCAATCGCGGCGTTGAGGTAATCGAGGTGTTACCGGGCTCCAATGCTGAAGAGATCAAGCTGCAAGCGGGAGATGTCTTGCAAAGCATCGCAGGCAAAGAGATCGAGGATGTTCAAAAGTTCGTGGCTCATGTCGGATCGCTTCGCGCTGGAAAGCCGATCGAGCTGAAGTATTTTCGCGATGGAAAACTGGTTACACAGCAGGTAAGCCTTAAAGAGCTGGCTCGCGAGAAGGTCGACGACCTGGATATCGTCTATGGACATGTTGGTACTAGCGTGGGCAAGCTACGAACAGTTCTGACGATGCCTAAAGGTAATAACAAAGCGCCAGCCATCATGCTGCTTTCTGGATTGGGCAACGCTTTCGTGGAACATCCCAGCGCTGATCCAACAGGAATGAAAAGTCTCGCATACGGATTGGCTCGTAAAGGATTTGTGGTTCTTCGAGTCGAAAAACCAGGCTGCGGCGATAGCGAAGGTGGCCCCAATCGCGATGTGGATTTTCAGTCGGTCGTAGCAGGCTATGTCGCGGCTCTTAAGCAATTGAAAAGTCATCCACAAGTCGATAAGGCTTCGATCTGGTTGTTCGGAGCCAGCATTGGCGGCGTTCAAGCACCGCTGGTTGCTGCGACTGAGCCAGTGAAGGGAATCGCCGTCTTTGGCACCATGGCTCCAAGTTGGCAAGAGTTCCTCACCGATTCGACTCGTCGCCAACTGATGAACACTCCCATGACTGCCGCGGAGATCGAGACTGAAGTGGCAACGCAAGCGGCTGGTTGGAACTACATCATTCGCGAAAAGACCATTCCAGACGACTTAGCGGTCAAGCACCAAGACTTGATGGATTGGGTCGACGCAACTTGGGCCGAAGGACGTTATTTCTCAGGCATTCACTACAAGTTTTTTCAACAACTCGGTAAAGCAGAGATCGCTCAGAGCTTGGAGAATTTTCCGGGAGTCGTGCTATCGCTTTGGGGTGAGAACGACATCGTAACAAGCTCTTCAGGTCATCAGTGGATCGCCAGCGTTGTCAATCGAAAGTCGCCCGGCAAGGCCAGCTATGAGGCTCTACCGAACATCGATCACAACATGCGCGAAAGCGGTGCTGCACTTGGTTCCGCACCTGGCGTCGCTGCGGATGGTGTGGCTCAGGTAGTGATCGACAAGCTTGATAGTTGGATTCGATCGAAGTCGTAAGGCTGAGCAAACGTGTTTCGCTTTAATGTGCGAAGAGAAACTCCGAGCTACTCATCAGGCTCCACATCAGATCCTCGACACTCTCCCGACGCGGTGTTCCAGCCGCGTCGGCTTCGGCGATCTCGCGCGAGACTCTTTCAAGTTCGTCCGCGTTGGGAAATCGAGCTAAAGTTCTGAGGTATGCGGCTTCGATCATCTGCGCGACGCTGAGCTTGGCTTCGATCCACTTCCCAACAATACTGTCGGAATGCGAGAGCTTTTCATTGATCGTAGTGCCATTGCTTAGGTGCAAGACTTGGACGACTGTCGGTTGATCGCTCCGTTCACACTCGCACGTAATGCGACGTTGGTTGCGGCCAAATGTTTGTAGGAAATAGTTGGAGACGGCCGAATCGTACAGGGCCAATGACTTTGTACCTTGAGGATAAAAGGTTGTCGGTTGTTTGTCGGCTCCAGAGAATTCGATCTTATCGAAGGTCGTCGGTACGCCTGTCGCGGAAACGATGGCATCGTGCAGCACTTCTGCCATCAATCGACGCGGGTAGTAGCGACAGAAGAAGCGACGGTCGGCATCATTGTACGGAGTAGATTCTGCGGAGAGTTGATAAACCTGCGAAGTCATGATCAATCGCATCAACGACTTCAGATCGTACTTGTTCTCGATCAGAAAATCGGTCAGCTTGCTGAGCAGCTTTTCACTGCTCGGGGGATTGCTGACTCGCAGATCGTCGACTGAATTCACCAAGCCAACTCCCATGAAGTTTGCCCAGACGCGATTGACAATCGCACGGCTAAAATAGCTGTTGCGGGAATCGGTAAGCCACTGAGCC
>CAYWNG010000519.1:0-5030 GCA_964458685.1 uncultured Pirellulaceae bacterium | reverse complement strand
TGAACCAGAGAGCGATGACCATGCGAAGTAAGAAGAAAACTGTTGCAGTCCTTTTGCTCACCATTCAGTTCGCTGGCTGTTCAATTTTGACCGAGAATGGCGTAACGCCCGACAGCGTCATGCGTCTAACTGGCGACAAAAGAAGCGCTGACAAGCAAAGCGAAATCGCTACCGGCGACCTGAAGATCGCCAACCCTCCCGCAAAGACGCTTCGATTCGACGGACACGAAATCGTACTTGGCGAGTCTGAGAATGTTGCAATATTGGAAGTGGATAAACTAGTTACGATGCTTGAGCCGTTGGTCTTTGAGCAACGTCTTCAAACGGCATCACTCTTGATCGAGCGACACCGCGATGCTGCAGAGCGATTGTTGGTCGAACGTTGGGCAACGGGAGCGGAGGATGCAGTTGTTCAACTTGTTGCTGAAGTGCTATCGCGACGCTGCTCAAAGGCAGAAACCAGTTGGAAGTCGCTGATAGCAGTTGGCCGATCGCAAAGACAACTTTCAATCCAATATCAAAGCCTTCGCAATGGTTTTGCTGAAGAGATGCGATCCAACGAACCCACCAACGATGCAGCCGAGAAGCTGATGCAGGCCGCTCTAAAGATCAATCATCCACTTGTTCGCATTGATGCACTACGACTGCTGGGCCTTCGCGAACTGGTATCGGGTAGACATGCTTGGGCCGAATCGCAGTTCCGTCAAGCTATTGAGTTAGCCAATGCTTCCGGCAATACGCTTCTTGCCGCAGACCTTTGGCTGACTGTCGCTGAGACAGCCAGACGAAGCAATCAGATGTCCACCGCGAATACAGCTTGGACAGCTGCTGTCAATTTGCAATTGTCTGCTGGCAACCACAGCGGACCTGTGGATGTTAGCTTCTGGATGCAAGCCGATAAGACTCGTCCTGAAGCCATTCAATGGCCGAGCGATATTGGACAACGCTTCGCTCCACTAATGAAGAGAATTGGTTGTTCCAGTGAATGCGGCACAGAAGCAGTTCTTTGGGCAGCGATAGCTGAATCACAAATTCAGCGAGGCGAACTACAGTCGGCTTTAGTCAACTTCAAGAAGTCCGAAACGATGGTTCGTGGTAGTGACGCCATGTGGTTGCGGATCGCTCAGGCTAAGTGCTTAGCTGGAATGGGACAAGCACCCTCGGCATCGGCTATTCTGAGCGGCCCAGCGGCCAGTATTGAACCTTCCGTTAGCGCCGCTGCAATGGCTGCGATGGGTAGCATTAAATTGAACGCCGGTGCCTATCAGCAAGGCGCGCAGTTACTTCATAAAGCAATTGGCCACGCTCAGACGCTCGATTGGCCGGGACGCAACCAAGCGATGGCCGACTTAGCCATCGCACAATTAATCCTTGGCGACACGGATGCAGGTCTCAGCGCACTTCATGAGGCTCAGCAGTTATTTGAGAAAGCAGGCGAGCGTAGTCTGTTGATTCAGTCGCTAGAAAACGAGCAACGACTCTTGGAACACGAGCATCGCAGCAATCAATTCGCAGCAATACAAAGCCGCATCTCCCAGCTCGAGCGCTTATAGCCCGTAACACGCCGATGCAATTATCGTAACACGCCGAAGCAATCGCCGCTTTTGTGGGCTGGTCCTCGGAACATGGTGTGTTTCGCGTGCAGTCTTCTGTTGGTCAAATCTGACGCAGAATTTGCATTACAATCTACGGCATTCTCCGTCGACAAACACCCTCCCCATCCCACCTCACATGCTGATGCTTCAAATGTTCAACTCCCCGCGAATGTTGGTTGTTCTCTTTCTGCTCTGCTTCGCTCAAACAAACTTACTCGCACAAAACGAAGCTGCAAAGACAGACTCATCGGTCACGCAGTTCCAAGTTGGAGTTGGGCGAGCCAAAATTACACCGACTGAGCCGATGTGGATGGCGGGCTACGCAAGTCGAACAGCACCCTTTCAGGAGGTGCTGATGGATATCTGGGCGAAGACGATGGTGATTCAAGATCGCGAGGGCGAAAGGGTGGTCTTGATCTCTTTGGATCTGGTTGGCATCGACGATGGGCTTGCCGATGAACTCTGCCAGCGACTGAAAGTTAAGCATGGACTCAAGCGAAGTCAGATCTCAATCGCAACATCGCACACGCACTCCGGCCCTGTCGTTGCCAAGAACTTGCGAGCGATGCACTTCTACCAATTGCCCGATGCCGAGCAGAAGAAGATTACCGAGTACTCTGCCACACTACTAAACAAAATCGAAGATGCAGTTTCGCAAGCGATTACTTCGATGCAGCCTGTTGAGTTGAGCTACTCCGAAGGCGCGGCAACATTCGCAACCAATCGTCGCAATAATCCTGAAGCCGATGTCCCAAAGTTGCGAGCCGAGAATAAGCTGAAAGGCCCCGTCGACCATAGCGTGCCTGTGTTGGTGGCTTACGACTCAAAGAAACAGCCTATGGCAATTGTCTTTGGTTACGCTTGCCATTCAACAGTACTTTCCTTGAACAAGATTTGTGGTGACTATCCCGGTTTCGCTCAAGCTGAACTTGAAAAGCGTTTCCCAACGGCGACAGCCTTGTTCTGGGCAGGTTGTGGAGCGGATATCAATCCACTGCCTCGACGTACGGAGGCGCTCGCTGAGTTTTATGGCAGACAACTCGCCAGCGCTGTTGAATCAGTCATGCTGACTCACACGCTTAAGTCCATTCAAGGTAAGCTCAAGCACACATTCCACGAGGTCCCTCTGAAACTGGCGCAGTTACCGACGCGCGAAGAACTGGTTCGGCAAACCGAGTCTAAGAATGTGTACGAAGCGATGCGAGCCAAGTTGCTCCTCAAGCAAGTTGACGAAGGCCATCCGCTCAGTCCGACTTACAGTTATCCAATTCAGACTTGGCAACTTGGAGACGGGCCATCTTGGGTTCATCTTGGCGGTGAAGTTGTCGTCGATTTTTCTTTGCGCATCAAGGCGGAACACGCAGGCCAGCCAGTTTGGGTCACTTCCTACGCGAACGATGTCATGGCCTATATTCCCTCCGAGCGAGTGCTCAAAGAAGGCGGTTACGAAGGCGATACCAGCATGATCTACTACGGACTTCCGACAGTTTGGGCGACAGGCGTGGAACAGACTGTGATCGATGAAGTCAATCGTCAGTTAACCAAGTAGCTGTTTAGTTGAGTCAGCCGTAATGAGCTCGCGGCTGTTGCTGCAAAGCATGCGGGTCTTAGTCTGTGAAGTAGATGCGATGCCTGGTGACTGGCCATAGCTCGCTCGCGCGTCCGTTTTCGATCACGACCAAGTTCTCATGCAAGGCAACAGTTGGACAGATGTGCGCCGGTTGAACGCGCAGGATTTGACCTACTTGCAATGAATCAGCCACGGATGTCTCAATGACCAGATGCTCTTCACTGTGCTTGAGTTCTTTAGCATCTGGCAAGTCGAAAAAATGACAACGGCGACCAGCGGGTTGATCCGCAGCTACAGCTTTATGGCCTAAGTCGACGGTAACAAGTCCTAGACCGGGTTTGGATACGATTCGCGTCAAGAGAATCGCTGCCGGTTGTATGCCCTGGATGTCTGGAAAGTCTCGACCGTAGTTGTAGTCCGAAAGAACGCTTGTGCCCGGTGAAAGTTCGACAGGTGGCAGTTCTTGCGATTCAACTCTGGCTTTGTTTTCCGGAAGGTTGGCCCAATGCGCGAAAGCTGGAAATGTTGGCGTGCCACCACAGACCAACTTCGCGACAGGAATCCCCAGTTGCTTCAGCTCGCCAATCATGCGCACGACGGGATGCATTAGTGTTTCTACGGCTTGCAGTCTTTCGGCAAGCGCTGGTTGGTGATTGTGTCCATCGTAAACATGCAAGCCCACCAAATTCAGGCTCGGCAGTGTCTTTACTCGTTTGGCTAGCTCGATCGCGTTCTCTCCTGTGGCAATACCCGTGCGATTCATGCCTACATTGACGTCGATCAACACATCCAGGGTACGGCCTGCCTTCGAAAAAATCTGACTGACTAGTTCCGCAGCCGAAATGCAATCGACCAGCGTCGAAAATTGCACCTGCGGATATGCGGCACTTAGGCCCGCAAGCTTGACGATGTTTGGACCGACCAAGGGATAGGCTATCAAGACGTCGCTGGAAATCTTGGCGAGCATCTCGGCTTCGGCCAAGGTCGCGCACTTATGCTTTGTAATTCCCAACGAAGCACCGATTTGAACGATCTGCGCGCACTTATGCGTCTTCACATGCGGTCGCAGTCGATCGGCAGTTCCAGCGATTGCGATCATCGCTTGGTAATTGCTTCGAATCACGCGCGGGCTGACCGCTAGGCAAGGCGTGAGAACTTGATCGAGATTGTTGGCATCAAACGCGGTGAGGTCTAACATGAAGAGTCAACTATTCAAGGCAGGACAGGATAGGGCAGTACTAGGATACCGATGCAAGCAAGAAAATCAGCTAATCAGCTTAATCACCCCTGTCGTTGGGAAGTCGGGTCCTGAGTACTGGGATGTTCGTTCGGCGTTTCTTTGATTACCAAATTCTCCACTCGGGACATCTCGTTGACCCACAGTTGTAGGTCGTGCTCGTATTCGCTGGCTAAATCACCGAAAATCAGTTGTCGATGGAACGCTGCCGCTCCGTCTTTCTGAAGCTCAGCATCGCGCGCGTTGGAGAATCGCTTCATGGGATCAGTTAAGATCAGCTTCTTGCAAAAGTTCACAAGCAGTGGATTGCATGTTACATCGGGCGGCAGAATCTCGGGCAAGCGGCTGGGCAGATTGCGTTTGGCTTCCAGCAGTCCACCAAGATCGAGATCCGATGGAAAGCACGCTCGACCAGCCAGCATCTCGATCAATACGTAGCCAAGACTCGCTAAGTCACTTTGAGGCGTGCAGTGTCCGCCTTCGAGAATCTCCGGAGCCGCATACGTTGGCGTGCAAGTACGAGCCGGTGGAGGTGCGTTCAGCTCAAAGGCTGATCCAATATCGATCAACTTAGCGTGTCCCGTTCGCTTGATCATGATATTCGCGGGCTTGATGTCGCCGTGAATGA
>CAYWNG010000518.1:3169-5032 GCA_964458685.1 uncultured Pirellulaceae bacterium | reverse complement strand
TAGCGCTCGGGAGATGCGGCGATGCGGGCGCTTGTGATTGCGAGTCAGTCTTTGATTGCGAGTCAGTCTTTGATTGCGAACAAGTCCGTAATTGCGAGTCCGTGAGTGGCTGAAGCGTGACCCAGACCCAGCCGTCGTGCTCACACGCTCCGTAACTCGCGACCGAAGTTTGCGGTGAATTCAGTGGCGAAGTCTGGCTATCTCTGGGAACGCCGGGGCGAAATCGACAAGCTCCACACGCATCAAACTGCCAGCCGTGATAGGGGCACTGCAGCGTTTCACCAATCACCCGCCCTGCTGATAATGGTGCGCCGCGATGTGGGCAGCGATCCAACAAAGCCGTTACACCGTTATTGTGTCGAAACAACACCAGCGGCGTATCCAGCAGAGTGAAAGCGAAGGGACGATCTTTGAGCTGCGTCGAGGGGCACGCAACGAACCACTGCGAACGAAGCCGATCGTAATCACAACTCGCCTTGGGTTGATTGTTCGTCGCAGTTTTTACTTCAAAGCTCATACTTTAAAGTTCGTATCGCTGGAGTAGTGGAGCGGCCACCTTTTGTAATAGCCCAGCCAAGGATCGCCACATAAGTCGCTGCTTGATGGGTAGATGATCGCAGGCTACCGCAGTGTACTCGATTTGTGCTCGACCACCGCGCAATCGTTTGAAGGATGCCGCTCCGGAACTCAAATTCAACATCCATTTTTGCTGCACTGATTCACGCAGAGCGATCGCCATTAGCCTGCGATAAAGCCCCAGCGACTTGGGCTTCGACGTATCATAGCCAACCACAGGCACCGTCACCGCTCCATCATAGGCAAACAAACCTACGACTCCATCCAAGCTGCCACTGTCGCTCTGCAGTCCGAAGAACTTGAGCATTCCAGTCTCTTGCCACAGTTTCATTAACCGCGCTGTGAATTGAGGATTGTTGCGCGAGTAACGATCCAGATAAAGCCAGTCGTACAACTGCTGAAAACGTGCGTCATGCTCGTCGCTAGACCATTGGTTGTCCTCAATAACTCGGTACAGCGATGTTTGCTGCAACAGTTTGGCATCGATCCGATTATTGTGTCGCTCCATAAAATCCCGCTCGCGGCCATCAAACAAATAGACTTGACGACTGGGTGCCAATAGAAATCCCGATCGCCGCAAGTGCTCGAGTAAGACACTGTTGGTTGCACCATTGAGCGAACGAAACAGAATCGCATGTTGCGGAAAGGTCTCACGAAGTTCGCTCAATAGTTGGACAAGCCAAGGCAACTCTAACTTCGGATAAAGATTGGTCGACAACAGCCAGTTGTTCACAACGACAGCTCGATTGACTTTGCCAAACCGTAACGCAGGTGCCACTCCGTGGATCATGCTGGCCACAGACAGTCGCTGAAAGGCTGAGGGCAGCAATCGCAATTCTTCCAGCGGATAGGTCACTACGCCGTTGTAGGTCGAAGCGACGTACGAGTTATCGTAGTCGGTGTCGTTGACGCTGATGGGAATAATCGACTTGTCATGAATGGTAAATCGAAATTCTGTTCTCACATTGGCAATCATCCGCTGCGAGTTTTCAGCGAACGCCAGCCAGAAAGCCTTTTGCTGCGGCTCGACATCAGCCTCTTGCAATTCAGTCAAGTTCAGAAGCATCACTCAGGTCGCTCGACTTGAACCAAATCTTGATGACGCGCAGCACTATTCGTAATCTCTGCGTTACTTTGATCTTGGCGAGTTTCGTCTTGTGGCTCGTTAGGCTCGACAGACTCCAATGACTGCCCGTTCCATTCAATGTCAAAGGTTGAAGCGGCTGCCAAAGTACGTCCTTCTCTAAGGCTGATCCAAAGCAACTCGACCAAGGCCGCTAAGATCCC
>CAYWNG010000518.1:0-3069 GCA_964458685.1 uncultured Pirellulaceae bacterium | reverse complement strand
GTTAGTAAACAGATGCACGCCGCTGGTCGCGCGAGGGTTGCCTTCTAAAATCCAGATCGCGCCTTGGTGGTCCTCGATCAAATCCAAGCCCAACTGGCCCGTGTAATTCAAAGACTTCACCAAACAACTCATGAACTGTTCAATTCTCTGGTCGCGATGCGGCAGGAAGTAAATCCCCGAGCCCTTCCCGGCTTTGTACAGCGAATGATAACACGACATGGCCTTCAGTTTGCCTCGCTGAGCGACGCAGTATGTCGAGTACTCCTTGCCGATGATCCGTTGCTGAGCCACCCAAGGCGCTTTCGCATCGGGCTTTACGTTGCTCAATAGCTCGACCTTCGTGGGCCCAATCAGAGTTTGGGAAGCGAATCGCGAATAGACCGGTTTGAATACCCAATTATGGCTCTCGTTTTCAAAGGTTTGAAGTTGCTCGCTGCATTCGACGAGCTGAGTACGAGGGCTGGTGATCCCTGGAAAGTTGAGTCCCGCCACGATTCCGGAAAACTCAAACTTATTGTGAATGCGATGCAGTTGATCCAAGTCCGATCGAAAGGCCAAGCCGCTCTCGCTCCACCGATCATCGTAGTAGAAGATCTCTTCGCAAGTTGGTATCACACATTCGATGGAATACTCCTGAACAATTCGCTCGATAGCCAAACGGAATTCACTCAGCGACTCAATTGGTCGCGGCAAGTAGAAGTGCTTTTGAATCGATCGAGTGAAGCGACCGATGGGCCAACGCAGACTATCAGCCAACCAAACGTGATGCCCAGCCGCACTCAGTTGCCGAGCGAGATCAAGGGCAACGGGAGCTCGCGAACCGGTGATTAAGAGTCTCATAGAAAACTGAGTCCCAAAAATAATTGGCTGGACCAAGTGAGCGGCAAGATGTTTCCTATGGGTTTGTCACAAAGTTTTACCACAAGGAATGCTATGGATCGCAAATCTGAGCTTGATGTCGCATGATCGCTGTAGCTCGCGATTTCTCCGAAGCTATCTGAGCTGCATCCCATCCGAGGCATTGTCCCATCCAACCAGCGACTAAGTCTAATCTTTCGTCAGAAATCGGTTCGTGGTGGAGCCAGCCACTGCGTCGAATCAGAACATCGTCTAAATGCGTAGCCCACTCATCGCGAACATAATGTTGCACAGCTTCTTGAGTGAAAGGGGCAGGATCAACAGAGCTAAACCGATCCTCGCCTGGATTGACCAGTGGCTGGGTGGCGGTCTGACAAGGTTTGTATTTTTGTTTAAGTTCCTTAGCAATCTTGTCTACCGTTTGCTCGGCCATCAATCGATAGGTCGTTAGCTTGCCACCCGCGACGTCCCACCAATGCGGTTCGGGTGAAGTGATTTGATGGGCTCGCGAGATATCCGACGGCGAACCGTTCGGATCGGCGATTAGCGGGCGCAAGCCAGCCCACACGGAACGCAAATCGCTTCGGCCGATCGCCGCTGTTGGGAAGAACTTTCCAAGCGTCGCCAAAACGTAATCGACATCTTCTTCTGTCGTTCGCACCGCCTCTGGAGCCTCATCGAAATCGGTGTCCGTTGTACCGACGATGACTCGATCGCCCCACGGAATCACGAAGAGAATTCGCTTGCCCTCCGTAATCACAGCCGCAGATTGAACCGGTAGTCGCGATTGCGGGACAACGATGTGAATACCTTTGCTCAAACGCAACTTCACTCCGCTGTGCGGCAGTTTATTGGCCCACGGTCCGGTTGCGTTCACGATGGTGCGAGCTCGAATCTTGCGAGGCTGGCCCGTGATTTGATCGATGACTTCGCATTCCCACTCTGACGACTGATAGTGCGAATTCACGAAGCTGGTGTAGTTCAGAAGACAAGCATCATGTCGCGAAGCTGATCGCAATGAGTCGACGACCAAGCGAACGTCGCTGGTCAGCGCGTCAAAGTAAAACGCAGCGCCTGAAAGGTCATCACTTCGAAGTCCAGGAAGGTACTTCAGTGTTTCATCGACCGAAAGGCCCCGCGAAGGTTGGAAGTTCTTGCCACTACACAGCAGGTCATACAACTTCACGCCGATCTTCAACTGCCACAACGGTCGGCCTTGACCGCGATAGGCTGGGAAGACAAATCCGAGCGGTCGAACGAGATGCGGTGCAATCTTCTGAACGATCTTCTTTTCGACGCTCGCCTCGCGCACTAAGAAGACTCGGCCTTGCTCCAAGTAACGTAGACCTCCATGCAACAAGCGACTCGATCGACTGCTGGTTCCCTCGGCGAAGTCATGCTGCTCGACCAAGCCCGCTCGCATTCCGCGCATCGCTGCGTCGCGAACGACTCCGGCACCGACGATTCCACCGCCGATCACCAACACATCCAGCGTTTCGGACTCTAGCCGATTCCATGCTTCACTGCGCCAGTTGCTCATCGGGTTTGTCCATTCACGTTACGAAAAACGCTAGAACTTTCAATGCGAAAGGCTGCATAGATCCGTCGTGTTCTCATCACAATCCATGTTTCTGTTGTGGTATTAAAGCCCGGCTAAGTACTCGACCAAGAGATTCAGTTCTGCCTCGGTAAGCTTGCGAGGCAATTGATGCTCGTACTTGCCAATCACATCACGTACCGAAGTGGCTCTGCCATCGTGCAGCAGCGACCGACTGCGTTGACTTACACCGATCAGGCTCGGAGGGTTAAACTCCTTCTGACCTCGTTGATCTTCAATGCCGACATCGAATCGTTCAGCTACAGTAAATTGCTTACCAGCATGGCAGTTCGAGCAAGAAAGCTGTTCGAACAATTCACGACCTTCCGTTTGTCGCGTTCCAGCCAACTTTTGCGCGTTTTCGCCTCGCGCGGCCTTTAGGCTTGGTGGCGCTGGTAGAGTACGAATGAAAGCGGCGATAGCATCGACAGTTTGCTTAGAGATTTGAAAGTCGGTGGCCATCGTCGATTGGATCGAGTTCAAGACTTGATGCTCCAGTTCCGCGATTTCACCAGTCCAACTGTACGGAGCCGTTTCAGCTTGACCAAGCAGCGTGAGTATTCGCTTTGGCGTCCCAAGCGATCCATCCGAAGTGTTGTCGTTTAGTTGACCTG
>CAYWNG010000517.1:0-5037 GCA_964458685.1 uncultured Pirellulaceae bacterium | reverse complement strand
CACGTACCAACGTCGCACCCAAAGGCGAAGTTGTGTCGAGCTTCCATAGCTCTTTCCCAGAACCGGTCGTAGAAGCGGTAAAGTAGGTGATCTCGCCAACCTGCGTCACGTTTGCAATCGCATCGGAATACTGACCAAGGTCCGCAAGCAATTCAGGCATTGCCGCCATGACTCGGCGCGATTCCAGTGGTTCTGGGCGAAATAGCTTCCAGTGAATAGACGGCGATCTGCGTTGTTGATTGCCTCTATCCGATCGACGTAGTACCCGTCGCTTGATGGACAAAAACCAATTCTTAATCAAAGCTCGAAAATGCCGCATCATGACGATTCGCTAAATTGGACAGAAACTGGCATATTCCCGCTGGAAAGTGCCTCGATACTAAGGTTTTACAGTCTAGGCAGAGTGCACATAAGTTGCATTCTCTTAGTCGCAAAAACCCCCGTTTGGTTCCAAATCAGGCTCCTTAGGATACTGAGATAGTTCCACGATTTCGGCAAACCGCCGAACTTACTTGGCCCAGGTCGCCCCCAGAGGTGGTGGCGGTGTGTGGGGCAACTTTGCAAGAATCACTGCGAAGTTGACTGAAAAAAGTCTTCGAAACTCAATAGCTTTACATAGCTTTACAGTTTCAAGCCTTCCTTGGCTACGATTTCGCAGGCAATCACACCCGTAGCAGCCCCGGTCGCAGAGTCCCCGGTCGCAGAGTCCCCGGTCGCAGAGTCCCCGGTCGCAGAGCCGAGAACTACCTTCGAATGTGATTCGACCAGTTTCGGTTGGATATTCTCAGCCGACCACAATGTTAAAGCTGCCCGACCAAGGCTTGCCAGCAGGTTTGTCGACTTGAACAGTGACAAGCTCTCGGGCCTTCTGGTTCAACTGCTTGTAGACTCCGTCTTTGGCATTGTCTTCGCCATACTCGGAGAAGTAGCACTGCGTCGTCAGTCGCTTGAACTCTTTAGTGTCGATGCGGAAGTGGATGTGTCTTCCCATACGACCTGGATAAAGCCCTGGAACGATGGTGTTGAACGAATACTTGCCATCCTCGCCCGTGATGGCTCGCCCCCAAAACTGGAAGTTGTTATCCAACAAGGCAGTCGTATTCTTATCCTGGCTGTGGTTGTATCGCCCTGCCGCACAAGCCTGCCAAGCTTCAACGACTGATCCTGCCAATGGGCGGCCTTTGCGATCCTTCACGACACCACTAACGACGATAACCTGGCCTTTGGCGTATTCGTGACCGGCAATTTTCTGAGCTAGATCGGTGTCGTTGAAGAGTTGCTTCTCGATCGTTGTCTCAGGATAAAAAGGGCCTTCAGTTTGAGCGGGTGTTAGTGGTAGCTCTTCATCGTTGGGAGTCCACAAGCCAGATTTGGCTAACGACCATCCTGGGGCCGCCACAGCAATTCCACCAGAAAGCATCTGTAGAAAAATTCTTCGATTGGAAAGCATAGCGGACTCCTTTAAAGTTGGTTTACTTGCGAAGTGTTGCGAAGGATTTGCCACTGAACTTAGCCCACACCATCAACCAAACTACGCGAGTGGGCGCAGCAAAGGCAAAGTAGCAGAAAATGATTGGTAACGCCATCTCGCCAAACAAAAAGACGGTCAGCACCGTAAAGATGACTTTCAAGACTCGCCTACGATTGCCCGCGCCACGTAGTGTTTGATTGATGACGTGAGGATAGCGAATTCGCGAAACCATTAGGATGGCGACAGAAAGTGTGATCCATGGAAGCAGAATAGCGAGCGCCGAAAGCAAGCTGTTAGACATTTGCTGCACGCCCGTTACCGCGTCATCGCCGGCGACATCCTTAAGCCCTTGCAAGCCAATCGGAAATGCTGCGATCACACCGGCTGCCGCTGGTGAAGGCAGTCCCTTGAAGTCGCTGTGCGAATCGTTTTCGTCGGTTTCGTTGTTGAATCGCGCGAGTCGAAGAATCGCGCAGGTCATAAAGAGCACTGCAATTGTCCAAAGCAAGCGCGGCGAATACTCCAGTGGTAACGAAGCAATGCTCTCCATCATCTTGTGCGAAGGGTGCATCAACTTCAGCATCAAGAAAGCTGGCGCGACTCCAAAACTCACTACATCGCACAGGCTATCCAGTTGAGCCCCGAAGTCGCTGGACTGCTTTGTTAGACGAGCAACACTACCATCGAGCGCGTCGAAGACCATTGCCAAAAAGATCAAGCCTGCCGAGACAAACAGAAGTTCGCCAGCCGTCTTGGCTCCCGAGCCCAACGCGCTTTGAACGACTTGCTCTGGGCCAACTTTAGCCGCAAAGGTAATCGATCCGAAGCCGCAGACTGCGTTTCCTAGAGTAAGCAGCGTCGGAATCACTGCGTACACTCGCTGGTGCGGCTTTCGTGGCGCACTAGCCTCTGTTTCCTGATCGTTCATGAGACAACTTGAGTCGAAGATAGCTCGGTGGATGATTTAGCGTTGACCGGCTATTGTAACTCAACTGTCTGTGGCGAGATACCAGAAAGATCCCAGAGGAAACTAGCCGTGTCGATTCAACACCGCACGGCTAGAGCCCAGGTGACTAGTTGTTGGGGGCAACAAGTTGTTGGGAACTAGTTGTTTCGGCTTTGCGTTGCCTGCATGAACCGGAAGATGTAGTACGCCAGCGTCAGAACCGCCTGCAACGTTGCTGCAACGTAAGTGAGCGCGGCAGCGTTCAACACCTTGCTGACGTAGGGAAGCTCGGGGCCTGAGATAATCCCCAGGTTCACCAGTTCTGTTTTGGCTCGCGCACTAGCGTCGAACTCAACCGGCAAGTTAATCAACTGGAAAAACACGGTGGCACCAAAGCCTACCATTCCAGCGATAGCGATGTATTTGCCCATCAGCGGAGCGCCGCCGGTCGGGTTGCCGTAATGAGCAGCCCCCATCATTCCAAAGCCGATCATCAGCAGGATGGCTCCCAAACCGCTGCCGAAGTTAGCTGCAGGAACGGCTAGATTGCGAATTACCAAAGGTGCGTACCGCTTGGCGTCCTGAATAGCGTGGCCGACTTCGTGAGCCGCAATGCCCACGGATGCCATGCTGTTGCCACCATAGACTCCAGGGCTGAGCCGCAGGACCTTGGCCGACGGATCATAGTGGTCGGAAAGTTCGCCCGGTACTTGCTCGATGTCAACGTCATGAAGTCGATAGGCGTCTAGGATTCGACGAGCTGCCTCGTAACCGGTCATTCGCGCGGGGACTTGGCTCATCTGCGAGTAGGCGGACTTAACTTTGTATTGGGCAAACAACGCCAGCAGTAGAGCTGGAGCGATGACCAGGAAAAACATAGGGTCAAGAGAGAAGAACATTGCTGAGCTTCTCCGATCGTGTGGTGAGAGTGTATGGGCTGTGACTGGCCAACTTCGCCAGTCTGACATCATTTATTAGTGGGACATCAATAGTGCAGTTTTCGGACCAAATCGGCAAATCTTGCCACGCCAAAAGGGCCGAGCAGCCACAGTGGGGGATAGAATATTACTTCAGGTCGAGAATAACTTCTCCCGATACCCAATTGGGGCTTGTGAGATTGGGGGAGGATATTGTAAATTTTCCCTCCCGAATCGGCGTTTGCCGGTCCGCGTAGGTATTTGATTGCCAGAGTGGCGGAATGGCAGACGCGCTGGATTCAAAATCCTGTGTCCGCAAGGACGTGTGGGTTCGACTCCCACCTCTGGTACTGTAGCCAAATCATGTTTTGTTTTAAAAGCCGTAGGTTCTTAAGCAATGCCAACAATTAACCAACTGGTTAAGAAAAACCGAATTGTACAACGCAAGACCACCAAGTCCGTTGTGCTTGAAAAGTGCCCGCAAAAGCAGGGCGTCTGCTTGCAAGTTCGTACCATGACTCCTAAGAAGCCCAACTCGGCGCTTCGTAAGATCACTCGGGTTCGCTTGTCCAACGGCAAAGAAGTCACCGTGTACATTCCTGGTGAAGGCCACAATCTTCAAGAACACTCGATCGTTCTGATTCGTGGTGGTCGGGTTCGTGACCTTCCAGGGGTTCGATATCAAGTTATTCGCGGATGCCGCGATACACTGGGTGTTAACGGTCGTAAGCAATCCCGCAGCCGCTACGGCGCTAAGCGTCCATAGTCAGGCCTTGAGGTGCTGCGGACGTAATTCGCGGACACCTTTGTTTGAAAATTTCGTCCAAATCAGATCGTTTTTTTTACCAAGCTATTCCAGTCATGGGCAAAATTACCGCAAGTCGCGAAATCCTTCGTCCGGATCCAAAGTTCCAATCGCTGTTGGCAGGCAAGTTCATCAACTGCCTAATGTACGACGGCAAGAAGTCGACCGCCATGGGCGTCTTCTACGATGCATTGGACATCATTGCTGAAAAGGTGACCGACCGACCATCGATCGAAGTCTTTGAAACAGCTCTAGAGAATCTGAAGCCATACATCGAAGTTCGTTCGAAGCGGGTTGGTGGTGCTTCCTACCAAGTTCCAATGCAAGTCAATCGCAATCGTCAGCAATCGCTGGCCATTCGCTGGTTGCTCTTGGCCGTTCGCGAAAAGAAGGGCCGACCAACTTCTCAGAAGCTGGCAGAAGAACTAATGGCAGCGTATCGCAAGGAAGGCGTTGCTATGGCACGCCGCGAAAACACTCACCGTATGGCCGATGCGAACAAGGCATTCGCTCACTTCGCTTGGTAAGTTGCGATTCGGTGGCAATCTTTCTGTCGCCGTGTTCGAAGGATACCCATCGTTACTTGAGATTAAAGTCAACAAAACCCGAGTCCGACCGACTCGGGTTTTTTCGTTGTTGTAAGAGATGGACCAACAGGAAGCGTCACGCTTAACGGCAAGCGACTGCTTTTCCCACGGTGCGTTGACCATCGACTCTACAAGCCAATCGGTCATTGCGATGAGTAACGCAATCGCGCCATGATGATCACGGGGCCGGGGTAAAGACTGGTGCAGATAAGCAGTCGCCTGCGGCTTGCCGTTAAACGCCGTTAAACGAATTTAGCAGCAGCAACCCAATGAATGCGTACGCACGGTTGATTCAGTGCGGTTCGCTACGC
>CAYWNG010000516.1:0-5046 GCA_964458685.1 uncultured Pirellulaceae bacterium | reverse complement strand
CGTTAGCGTCCGGTTATGACTGCTTCGAATCAACCGTATTGACGTTATCGAGCGGGCCAGTTGCGAATGATCGGCGATAAACAAAGTCATCGAAAAACAAGAAAACCGGACGTTAACGCGGTTCCGGCTAGTTTTCCAAGCGGGACGCTCTCTACCGAGTTCGCGCGAAACAGCAGAGTGAAACCTATGAAGATTGACCCACTACGCCTGCACAATGATCGAAGTTTGATTGCTCCCAACGCTTGGATCGCTGACACGGCAACGTTGACCGCACAAGTTGTCGTTGGCAACTTGGCCAGTATTTGGTTTGGTGCCGTCCTTCGCGGCGATGTTGAACCGATCACCATTGGCGAGGGATCGAATGTCCAAGATCTTTGCTGCCTTCACGCGGACCCCGGATTCCCTTGTAGCATTGGCAAACACGTCACCATCGGCCATCGAGCGATCATCCATGGCGCAACGCTCGAGGACGAGGTCCTTGTCGGCATGGGCGCCATCGTACTCAATGGAGCTGTTATTGGATCTCATTCAATCATTGGCGCCGGAGCCTTGATTAGTGAGGGCAAAATCATTCCACCGCGATCGTTGGTGGTAGGCGTGCCCGGCAAGATTGTGCGTGAAGTCACAGACCAGGAGGTCGACAAGCTCAAACGCTCAGCCCAACGATACATCGAAGCCTCGCAGCGATATAAAGCAGCTTTATCCCAAGCTAGTTTATCCCAGGCTAGTTCTTCTCCAGCCACTGATCGATCTGAGCCAACATAATAGTCGTCGCTTGTTTCAACTGATCGTAATGCGAATGGGCGCGTTGCGTGTCGCCCGCGCGAGCTGCGTTTTCAATCGCCGACGAAACCTCGACTACTTGCTTAGCCTCGAACAAAGCGGCTGCGCTTTTGAGAGAGTGCGAGGCGCGAACAAGCAGCTTGTCATCCTGAGATTCGAAGGCTCTCGATATCTCATCGATTCGCTGGACCGTCTCGGCTCGTAGTGTCTTAACAAGCTCTCGTTGTTGCGTGGGAGTACACTTCACCTTCGACAAGGGAGCGTCGATATTCAGCGACTTAGGTCCGCTGGTTTCGATCTGAGTCGTCTCGGGCAACTCGGCTGAATCGCTCCATTCGTTCGTTCGCCCCTGGACATGCAGCACCAATGTGTTCAATACGCTAGCCAATTGCTTGATCTCGATCGGCTTGCTGAGATAGTCATCCATACCGGCCTGCAGACAACGTTGTTCGTCTTCGGCCATCGCTCCCGCCGTAATCGCGATGATGGGAATGTGTTCACCATCGGATTCCAATTGACGAATGCGTTGAGTTGCCTCTAAGCCGTCCAATATCGGCATTTGCACATCCATGAAGATGGCATCGAAATCGAAATCTTGCCAAGCCTCAATCGCGGCCTCGCCATCTTCGACACAGGTCACCTCATGCCCCTGTTCCGTTAGCAGTCCCATAAACACCGCACGATTCACAGCGCCATCTTCGGCAAGCAGAACGCGTAGCTTGATGGACGATGACACTTCTTGCTCGAGCGTACTAGCAGGAACAGCCGAAACAGCCTGAAGATTCAGACGCGAGTTGATGCACTGACAGACTTCTTGCGCTAGAGTCGGCTTCTGCAGCAGTCCCTCGATCTGGTAACGCTCCATCTGCTGTTCAGTGATAGGGTGCGCAGCAGTCGTTAGTAGTATCGTAATCAAGCGGCGTCCACTCAACTGGCTTTGCAAGGACGAAATGAGTTGGAAGGCATCGACCGAAGGCATAATCTGGTCGATCAAGAGCACGATTGGTCCGGGAGTTTCTCGCAAGTAGAGTTCGAAGATTCTCTGAGCCTCTTCCGACGAATCGGTTTCGCGAGTCATCAGCCCGCATCGTGCCAACGATTGAGCCAGCAGTTTTCGACTAGTCGCGTTATCATCGACGATTAGGACAGGCAGATGCTGTAGCCGGGCGAGTTCCTCGGACTCATCGTCGGACATTCTTACTGCCGGAGCAAACTGTCCCGTGAAGTGAAAGACCGAACCGACGCCAACTTCACTTTCCAGCCAGATACGCCCGCCCATCATTTGGACAAGCTGGCTTGCGATACTCAGCCCTAAACCGGTTCCACCATACTGACGAGTCGTTGAAACGTCCGCCTGCGAAAAGGCTTCGAAGATCTTCGATTGCTTTTCAACGGGAATGCCAATCCCCGTATCTGCCACGGAAAAATGAAGGCTGTAATTCTCCGCAGCCGGTGGTCCATCTGCCACTGAGACTCGCACGGTAATCTCGCCGCCGTGAGTGAACTTAACCGCGTTACTGATCAGATTGACCAAAATTTGACGCAGGCGAATTTCGTCTCCGATCATTCGATCGGGAATCTCACGACTGAGCCGCAGAACCAGCTCGGTCCCATTTTGCGCAGCACGAGTCGCTAAGCTCTTCGTCGCATGACTTACACAAGCGCGAAGATCAAAGGGAACCTCTTCCAGGTCAAGCTTACCAGCTTCAATCTTCGAAAAGTCGAGAATGTCATTGATGATTCGCAGCAACGATTGCGCCGACGATTCAATCATCGACACAAAGGAACGTTGAGCGTCGTTCAGTCGTGTATGCGAGAGCAACTCGGTCATCCCGATGATACCATTCATCGGCGTACGAATCTCGTGGCTCATATTGGCCAAGAATTCACTCTTAGCACGATTGGCTTGGTCGGCTGCATCGCGAGCGACCCGCAATTGGTTCTCAGCCTCGACCAGCTTGGTAACATCGCGAGAAATCCCAAACGTGCCCACTACGTTGCCTTCTGGATCGCGTAGCGGTAGCTTCGTAGTCGACGACCAAGTATCTTCGCGATCGGGCCACGTTTCGCGTTCAACGACGCCAATCATGGCCTTTTGAGACTGCATGATTTCAATTTCGTCATTTCTCGCTCGATTGGAGTGCTCGGAACTGAACACGTCCGCATCGGTTCGTCCAACTAGCGCTTGCGAATCCGCCCAGCCAAACTTCTCAATCATGCTTCGGCTAACGCGAGTAAAACGACTTTCTAAATCCTTAAAGTAGATCGAATCGGGGATATTGTTTAGAAGCGTGTGCAGGAGGTGGCGTTCTTCTTGCAAAGCTTGTTCAGTCTGCTTGCGCTCTGTCGCATCCCAAAAGAGCACTTGGACTCCCGCGATGTTACCGTCCGCATCCAACAGTGGACCTTTGATAACTTCGGCCCAGTAAACTGTTCCATCAGCTTTGCGATTCTGCTCGAAATGATGCAGCACACGCCCTGTTTGCAAAACCAGTTGATCGTCCTGGGAGAACTTAGTCGCTAGGTCGATTGAGAAGAGCTGCCAGTCAGTCTTTCCAAGAATATCTTCCAGCTTCCAATGGTTGAAGTCGAGGAAACGTTGATTGGCGTAAACGACACGGCCTTCGGTGTCTTTGAGAACTAAGTTGATTGACAAGCCATCAACGATGGACCGAAATCTGGCTTGAGTCTGTCGCAAGACCTCTTCTACTGTCGACTTGTCCGCATCGCTGGTTGCAAACAAGAACCAATGGTCTTCACTGATCAAAAGCGAATGCAGTTTGATAGGCACATTGGAGCCAACGATACTTCGCAGTTCGATGGTGGGAACATTTCGAGGCTGTAGATTGGATTTAATCTGCGAGATCAACTGTTCGACAACAGGGCGGCTTTTAGCTGCAACGATCGACTGAATCCAATTTGGCATTCCGCCTTGAAGATTGGCTGGGCAGCCCACCAAATCACGAGCGCGCGGATTGAGATGATCCAAGCGGCTCCAATCCTTCGAAATCATCAGCACAATATCGCTCATACAGTCCAGCACAATTCTCGCTGGAACTTCCGTCGATATCAGCTTCTTGATCCGCAGTTGATTCATGGTTTGCAGGCAAGGCAGGCTGGCAGTGTTCGTTTAACGGCGCTTAGCGGCAAGCCGCAGGCGTCTGCACTCACTTCACTTTCGCAGAGCGGCCGGTAATTCGAATTCGTTAGTTAGTCATGGCCGGATGCTGAATTAGCACAATGCTTGACCATGGTGATTTCGTTCCCTGGAGGATTGAAAGATACTTTGTCCATGAAACGATGAATGCAAGTCAAACCGCGTCCAACTTGGCCACTAAACGCCGCCGCGCCATCATGCTCCTGCTGCTTGGCCTCGACCGATCTTACGTCAAAGCCATGCCCTTCGTCCTTGATCACGACACGGACGTAATCACGAGTCAAACGAGCGTCAAAATGAATCTTGCGATTAGTGTAAGGTTTGGAACTCAGCCTCTCGCGCACAATCTTTGGCAGCGAATCCAGGTCGATCTCGCTGACCGATGCTGCGGGGAATTGATCGCGAGAGAGTTCAAGATTTCCACGAAACAGCGCGTTTGCGGCAGCGTGCTGGAGTGCCTGGGAAACGCGATAGCGATCTAGACCAGAAAGCAACTGCATTCCAGAAGCCAGTTGCATTGTCAAGTCAATCGCGGTGATCAGAAGCTCAGGCTTGTTCGGAAGTTCAAAAACCAATCGATTCTCGACCGTGCAATCGATCAACTCCGAGTATCGCAAGTCGGACCGCATTACTCCAACAACATCTTCGACGGTTCCCAGCAACAGATCATCGACCATCGCTTTGGGAACATAAGCCGTCGCGCCGACCTTCAACGCCTCAGCCGCCAAACGCTCCGATCCCTGGCCGGTAATCAGTACGGCGGGGATCTGCGGAAAGTCAGCCTTCATCTTCTTGATCAACTGCAGACCGTTCAGCACCGGTAGCTCAAGGTCGGTAATGACAAGCTCGAAGGTTCCAGCCGACAGGAGTTCCAGCGCGGGCATTCCATCGTCACAGCTCGTTACCGAATGCCCACCGGACTCGAGTTGCAGCTTGAGCTGCATGGCCTGAGTTGGACTGTCTTCAACCAATAGAATGCTCGACACGATTGCGCTCCCAACCAACGAGAATGAACTCGAATCAAAGAAATAGAATTCAGACTTTCGTCGCGCATTCTAGCAGCTTAGCGACAGGATAGCCACAAGCCAGCAGGAAAGCGAATTGAA